>JAQTRA010000043.1 GCA_028712045.1 Candidatus Omnitrophota bacterium
TCCTTCGATATCGCCAAAATCCAGTTTATTAAACCGGTATTTTCCGCAGGCCAGCGTCAAAATTACGCAATCCTGGGGTACTTTTTCGGCAAACTCAGTATAATAGTTCCTACCCGGCTTAGCTCCATCGCAACCGCCGATTAAAAAGAAATGCTTAATTTTACCTTGTTTAACTAAACTGACAATTTTATCCGCTAACCCTAAAATTGCGCTGTGGTGGAAACCTGTCCAGATCTTTTTGCCGGGCGCCTCAGGCAAAGGCGGCAAAGATTTAGCTTTCGCAATTAAAGCTTTAAAATCCCGGGATTTTAAATGCGTTGCTCCGGATACACCGGTAATACCGATAGTAAACAACCTGTTTAGGTAAGTATTTTCCGGAGGGATTAATACACAGTTAGTCGTAGCCAGCAGCGCGCCGCTAAAAGTATTAAACTCTTTCTTCTGTTCCTGCCAGGCGCCGCCGTAATTACCGGCTAAATGCTTAAATTTCTTAAGCAGCGGGTAGCCATGCGCCGGAAGCATCTCGCTATGCGTATAAACATTTACTCCCGTGCCCTCGGTTTGTTTAAGTAATTCATAAAGATCAAGTAAATCATGGCCCGTAATTAAAATACCCGGGCCGGCCTTAGTTCCGGTTTCCACTGCCGTAGGGACAGGATTGCCGAATTTCTGCGTATGCGCAGTGTCTAGCATCTCCATCGTCTTTAAATTAACTGCCCCGCATTTTAAAACTAAATCCAGATACTGGTTTAAATCAAAACTGACATTGGTCACGGTTTTAAAAAGCGCCTCATGCATAAAAGCATCCACTTCTTCCTCATGGGCACCCAGCTGACGGGCATGATAAGCATACGCAGCAATGCCTTTTAAACCATATAAAAGAGTATCCTGTAGGCTCTGAATATCTTCATTTTTGCCGCAAACGCCAAGTTTTGTGCAACCCGTTCCACCTACCGTCTGTTCACATTGATAACAAAACATTACCTACCTCCTTTATACTAATGAAGCAATATTTATTGCCTTAAGCTGCCTTATTACATCATCCTCAATACTGCTTAGTTTCTTTCTTAACACACATTTACCTCTGTTAGGGCATATATTTTTTTTTAAAAAACACTCGTTTAAACTTATCTCACCCTGAAAAATACGCATTATTCTTATTAAATTAAGTTTCCCGGCAGGAATACCTAATTGAAACCCTCCGCTAGAGCCCTTGGAAGACTTAAGCACCCTATTTCTGCTTAACACCTGCAAAATCTTACGCATAAACGGCTGCGGCACACCTAACTTTTTAACTAATTCTTCCACCGTGACTTTGGATTTACTTTGTTTGGCAATATAACAGAGCGCGCGTAACGCGTAATCTGTATTGCGGGTGATCAGCTTCATTAACAACACTCCTTAATTATAATTTATGAGTCCAGTGGGTAGTTTAACGTCGTGCCCGGGACAATCTACTGCAGCCTTCTTTACAGTGAGCTACCGGCCTAAGCATATATCTTATGGCTACTGACATTTTTAATCACCCCCTTACTTTAGTTAAATGATACCACAATAGTATCATTTGTCAAGTAATTTTTATTTTATTAATTGGTTAAATAAATAACCTAATAAGATTACCTGCGGGACAGTAACCAGCGGCATCCATAAAGCCACGCGCCGGCCGACATTGCTCCAAAGCAGGCCGATCTCGGTATAGTCCGTAACTACTCCGGCCATTAAGAAAACAAAGCTATTACCTAAAGCCTGGCTCTGCCGATAAATCTCAAATGCCAGGGGGCTTGAACCTTCAGAGCAAACCTCAATTACCGTAGCCAAAGCTAAGGTCACCAATAAACCCAAAAAAGTCGGGCCCATAAATTTATGGAAAAAATGCACCGGGATAAATGCTCCGGCAAGGCTGGCTAAAAGCATACCCAAGATTATCCACCAGAGCACCATTTGAGATAAGGCAATTGCGCCGCTGGCCACTCCTCTTGAATCTTTGATTAACGACTGCCAATTAAATTTATAATTTTTCACGCGTTGGCCGAAATCCTTGCGGATTGAATAATCCTTAGAGACCTCGACGATATTTTTATTCTTCTCAATCAACCCTTTTTTTTCAAGGCAAATAAATATAAATCCCGTATTCAAAGCGATAATTATGGCGGCCAAAATAATAAAAAGGCCTTTCAGCCCGAAAAGGCTTAAAAGCATCATGGTTACCGCAAAATTCGCCCAGGGGCTGGCTAAAAGAAAACTAACTACTGCCGGGTTTGACGCTCCTTTTTTATGCAGCTGAATAGACAAAGCTAATATCCCGTGGCTGCAAGCACTCATTAAAAATCCTAAAAGTACGGCATTGATAATAGTCAGCCCAGATTTTCTGGACAATACCTTAGAAATATACTCCCGGGGGATATAATAATCAATCATCCCCCCGAGGAATAAACCCAAAGCTACTGCCCACCAGATAGATTTAAAGTAAGAAAATAAAACTTTGCGAAAAGTTACTAACCCGGGGAAAAAATACGAAAGTAAAACTAAGGCAAGCGTAAAAACAAAAACTAAAAAAAGCTTATTCTTGAGTATGCCCTTGCCGGAACTTGAACAGCAAGCATGTTCATTTGGCATATCTGACTCCAGTTTAGCTCCAGACAAACCAGACAAATAGATACCCAGCAGTTACCGCGGCGATGGTAAAAGGAATACCAATTTTCATAAAATCAGTGAATTTAACCGGATACCCTTCTTTTTTAAGCAAACCGCAGGCCACAATATTAGCTGAGGCGCCAATCGGGGTAATATTCCCGCCGAGGCTGGCGCCGATAAGCAAACCAAAAAGAAATAGCGAAGGGCTGATCTGTAATTTGCCCGCCATAATCATCGCCACCGGTAACATCGCCGCTAAAAAAGGCACATTATCAATAAACGCCGAAAGAATTACCGAAAGAAAAACAATCGCGGTATACCCCAGGAATATGTTCCCTCCCACCAGGCCAGCCAGATAATTAGCCAGGACCTCGATCCATCCGGTAAGCGAAAGTCCTCCGACAATAATAAATATGCCCATCAGAAAAAACGTAGTATCCCAATCCAGCCCCTTCATCCCGGCAACGATTGATTTTTTATTGATAAACCTTTCCCAAAGCAAAGCAATAATCCCAAAAATCATACAAATCTGGCCGGCCAAATAACTAAAACCTGTGTCAAAAAATGAGGATAAAGCCAAAAGAATAATTAAACTTACCAATAAAATCGTAGGGACCCATGACTTTACTTTCTCAACCGGAATAAGCTGGGCCTTTTCCTTATGCTTGCCAAATATAAAATAAAGTACAAAAAAAGAAACCAAAGCCCCTAACTCTACAGCAAAAAATATACTGGGCTTACCTTTATAAAAAAAGAAATCCCCAAAATTCATTTTGGCAAAACCACCCAAAAGCATGCTTGGCGGATCCCCAATCAATGTTGCCGTCCCCTGCAAATTACTCGAAACTGCAATAGCAATCATCATTTGAGTAGGATTAATTTTAAGTTTTTTAGCCAAAGCCAGGGCGATCGGAGCAACAATTAACACCGTAGCCACATTCTCCACAAACGCAGAGATAACCCCGGTTAACAAGCAGATAAATAAAATTGACCAGGTGGTATTCTTGGCTCTATCGACAATTATTTCCGCGATATAGGCGGGAACCCGGCTCTGCATAAACACATCCGCGATAATTAAAGTACCGACAAATATACCCATGACATTCCAATTAACCGCTGCAAACGCATCCTTAAAAGAAATCGCCTGAGTTAAAACCAGCAGCGAGCTGCCGGCTAAAGCAACGATAGTACGCTTTTGTGGAAGGACCACGAAAAGCACGTAAGCAAGAATAAAAACTAGTAATGCTGTAATTTTTGGTTCCATATCCGTCCTCTAACTTAAGCTTATAAAAACTATTCCTATAACGATTAATCCAGTGCCTAACCAGCGCAAATGGCTGAATTTTTCTTTCAACACAAACCTGGAGGCTAAAGCAATAAAGATATAGTGCATACTATCAGCAGAAAAAGCAAAACTAAGATCAGCCTTAGAAAGCACCAGTAACCAGATACACAGGGATATCACGCTAAAAACAAAACTCAGCCAGATCCGCGGCTGCAGCAATAATTGAAAAATAAATTTGAAAATCTTCCTGAAATTAAACTTAACCGGAAAGTTTAAATTATCTATTGCCGACTTTAAAAACAGCTGGTTTGCCGTATCGCACAAACTGGTTAAGGCGATCATAAACAGGATAATCAGCAAGCCTTCTCTCATCTACTCTCTCGCCACCCTTTCTTTGCTGCTCAAGGAAACCAGAATAACCCCCATCAGAATAAGCAATATCCCCACCCACCGCAAAACCGAAATATGCTCATGCAGAAAAATAACCGAGACCACCGGAACAAGAATATAGCTGAAACTGGCAATCGGCACCGCTACGCTTAAATCTATTTTAGAAAGGACCGTTGACCAGATAATAAATACCGCCGCTACAGTTAATAACCCCGCCCATAAAAATGGCGAAGCAAAAACCGCTTTCAGGAAAACTATTGCGCTGCCTAAATCAACTACCGAAATCTGGGCTTCAGCTAAAGCGCTTTTTTTAAAAAAGAAATGAATTGCCGTTTCCAGAATATCGCTGGCAATAAGTAGCAGTAATATTTTTAGGGTGACCTTCTTCTTAAACATGGGTATTATTTTTTGATATCTTCATCAAAATTATCCGGTTTTAACACTAACGCCAATACCTTAAGCAAAAAATTAAAAGCAACATTCCTGTGCTTTAAATAAGCATAAAGCGGGATAATCTTTCCGCCCAGCCTGATCTTCGGCTCATAATCCGTCTGTCCCGGATGATAATAGCGCAAAGAATGATCAATACACCATTTAATATTATACGCCCAGCTGAAAAAATACAAATTATACCGGTTGGATATATCATAATTGAAACCGATAAATTTATCAATGAGTAAATCTTTATAGATAAAACAAAGGTTAAAAGCAGCTAACGCGCCATCTACATAGTAAAGAAAAAACCGCGTATGCTCAGATAAATCATCGGATACCTGTAAAAAAAACTTCTTGGTCAGCCGCTCAAATTTAGTTGCGCCCCCATGATAAGTATTCTCATAGAGCCCGATTACCTGATCAATCTGGCTGCCAATTTCTTGAACCACCTTAACTTCAATTTTTCCCCGGCTAACCGCTTGCTTTAATTTTTTATTTAAATTTTTACGGGTTGAGCTACCCAAACTTTTAAGATACGCCTCAAAAGAAGGGAAATTTAAGTCTAAAAGGACATTGGGGAAGCTTTCTACTTTAGTAAATCCTTTACATTTCAAAGCATCCAATAAAAATGTACTATCTTTTAAGAAATCTTTAAAGATAGTTAAGGGAGTGCCAAGTTTAAGCGCTAAATTTTTTATGCCGGTTAAAAGCTGCGGAATAAGTTCCGGGTCAGATTTAAAAGACTCCTTAATTCCTAAAACTCCATACTCCCCAAAAGGCGAGCCGCAGAATAACGTCTTAAGTATTAAAAAACGCGGGAAAATCTTGCGGATTAACTTAATTACTTTAGCTAATAATCCTTCCACCGCAATATCCAGGTTGAAATCTGCGCTAAATAGCGGAGCGATAAGTACGATTTCATCACCCCGATAAATAACTAAGTAATAAAAATCAAACTCCGCGAGTTCAGAATTACCCAGGGCCCTGTAAAACGGGTAACTCTCGGGAATGTCGCCAAAAACAGCATCCCAGGCTTTTTTATCGATATTATTGATATTATCGTAAAGCTTATAAGTAATTTTAGGCATAATTAAGTGATCGCGAGAACTACAGAGTTATCTTGATTTTTGCCTATTTTAGCATAGAATAGACAAGTGTGTGAGAAAAAAGGAAACTAAATTTGAGCCTAATCAGAGAGATCCCGCCAACTGCCGGCTGGCCGATTAAAACCAGAAGCTTATTCCCCCCTCTTTTTAAGAAACTATCTAAAGGGCTGTTGGCCGAAGACTTTAAAAAATACTTAAATGTTCCGGCTGCCCTGCTTACTTACTCCGGAACCGCTGCGTTTTATTTGATTTTAGAGAGCATAAAAAAGCTCTCCATTAAAAAAACGGTAATCATCCCGGCTTTTACCTGCCCTTTAATCCCCTTAGCCATAAAAAGAGCGGGCTTAAAAATAATACCTTGCGATATAAATCCGGACAACTTCGATTTTGACCTGAATAAATTACAAAGAATCTGCGCAGAAAATAAAGATATCTTAGCCATCCTCGCTGTGCATTTAGCCGGCATTCCCCTGGAACTAGAAAGTATTAAAAAAATAACTAAAGAAAATAATATTTTCATTATTGAAGATTGCGCGCAAAGTTTAGGAGCGCAATATCAAAACAAGAAAATAGGCACTATCGGCGAATTTTCTTTTTTCAGCCTTTGCCGGGGCAAGGGCCTGACGATTTATGAAGGCGGGATAGCCTTAACTAGCCAAACAAAATATGCTCAGGTATTAGAAAATACCGCAAAAGAAATCATGCCTACGGATATTTTTTCTGAATGTTTAAAAATAACCGAACTATTTGCTTACAGCTTATTTTATCAGCCGGCCTTATTCTGGTTTGCCTTCAGGCTCCCTCAGTTATTCTGGCAAATGCGCAATAACCCCATCAAAGCAATGGGAGAATATTTCGAAGTTAATTTCCCGATACATCAGGTCTCTGCTTACCGCGAATATATCGGGCATCTTAATTTCCCCTATCTGGACAGAGAAATAGATAAACAAAGGCAAAAGGCGGATTTTTATTTAAAAGAACTCTTGGCTTTTCCCGCGGTCAGGCCGATCCAAGAGTTGGAGCAAACAAAAGCAAGCTATCCTTACCTGACGATTATCTTTGACTCATCAGAAAAAAGAAACTCGGCGCTGGATATTTTCAAGAATTCCGGGCTGGGAGTATCGCAAGTGTATTTGCAGGCAATTACCGATTACCCTTATTTGCAGGGTATTCTTCCCGGCGTAGATTGCCCGCAGGCCCGGGCAATGGCTGAAAGGACAATAACCTTAAGCACCAGCACATTTTTAAACCACAGTGATTTAGCAATGATAATCAAGAAACTTAAACAACTTTAAAAAGGATATATGATAATTTTTTCAACCAAAGAAGACAAGCGTTTAATAACTGAGATACCTGATTCCAGCTTTTTTTTACCCGGAGGCAAAAACCTGTGTTTTTTAATTCACGGGCTTACCGGAACGCCTAAAGAAGTGGGCTCGATTGCCCAGCGTTTAAATAAACAGGGATTTTCCGTAGCTGCGCCCTTAATGCTCAATCACAATAAATCCATCTCCTGCCTTAAAAGGACCGCCTGGCAGGATATTTATAGTGCTATGCGCCACGAATTTCTAAAATACGCTAAAGATTACGAGAATATTTTTGTGGCGGGATTATCCAGCGGCGCTTTGCTGGGCATATTGCTAACTCATGAATTTCCGGATAAAATAAAAGCATTAAATTGTTTTTCGCCTACCCTTTTTTATGACGGCTGGGGTAATCCTAAATCCAGGATTTTTTTACCATTAATTTATAAAACGCCATTTAAATACTGGATATACTTTAAAGAAGAATATCCTTATGGCCTGAAAAATGAACGTTTGCGCTCTAAAGTTGAAAGTTTTTATAAGGACGCTAAACTATTTGATTACAGCAAAGTGCATCTTTACGGCTATCCGGTAATCCCGGTATCCTGCATGTACCAAAACTCACTTTTGGCCAAGAAAGTAATCTCTATACTTAAAGATATACACACGCCAATACAACTACTGCAGGCCAGGGATGATGACGTGACCAGCCCGAAAAATTCTTATTATATCTATAATCGGGTGAAGTCAGCGGCTAAAGAAATAATTTTTCTGGAAAATTCCTACCACATTATTACCGCAGATCAGGAAAGGGATAAAGTTT
>JAQTRA010000044.1 GCA_028712045.1 Candidatus Omnitrophota bacterium
CTTTCCAGCCTTAAGCGTTTTAAGGATGATGTGCGTGATGTGGCTGAAGGTTTTGAGTGCGGGATTGCTATTGGTGGTTTTGATCAATTAGCCGAAGGTGATATTATTGAGGCTTATGAGATAGAAAAAACAGCCAGAAAACTATGAAAAAGATAATCTTAAGCGGGATGCGGCCGACGGGTAAATTACACCTTGGCCATCTGGTGGGAGCGCTGGATAATTGGGTCAAGCTTCAGGATGATTACGATTGTTTTTTTATGGTCGCGGATTGGCATGCGCTGATGTCCGAGTATGAACATCCGGATAATCTTAAAGCTAATACACTGGATAATGTTATTGATTGGTTGTCTTGCGGGATTGACCCGGATAAATCTACTATTTTTATTCAATCGCAAGTGCCGGAGCATCTTGAGCTTTATTTTATTCTTTCTTTGGTTACATCTTTAGGTTTGTTAGAGCGTTGCCCTACTTATAAAGAGCAGTTGCGCCAGGTGGCTAATCGTGACCTAAGTACTTATGGCTTTCTGGGTTATCCAGTTTTACAAGCCGCGGATATTTTGCTTTATAAAGCCAGCGTGGTTCCGGTAGGCGAAGACCAGCTGCCGCATTTAGAATTAACCCGTCAGATAGTGCGTAAATTTAATCATCTTTATAAAACGGATTGTTTTATTGAACCCAAAGCCCTGCTTACCGAAACTACCCGTTTTCTGGGTTTAGATGGCCGTAAGATGAGCAAGAGCTATGATAATTATATCGCCTTATCTGAGGAGCCGGAAGTGATCCGGAAAAAAGTGCAAAGCATGATTACTGACCCGCAAAGAATTAAACTTACTGATTGCGGGCATCCGCAGAAGTGCAATGTTTTTAGTTATTATGCGACATTTTTCCCTCTGGATGTTAAAGAAGCGCAGGAAAGGTGCATTAAGGCTCAGATCGGATGTACTGCTTGTAAAAAAGAGTTAGCGGGGAAATTAATTGACCGGTTAGCTCCCATTCAGGAAAAAAGGCGCGCTTTATTAAAAGATAAACCCCGCATCCAGGAAATATTATCTCAAGGTAATGCTCGGGCGCAGGCTAAGGCCGGCGCGACTATGTCGGAAGTTAAGCATTTGCTTAAAATTTAAATATGAATTATAAAATAAAATTAGAGATGTTTGAGGGGCCTTTAGACCTGTTGCTTTATCTGGTGAAGAAAGACCACCTTAATATTTATGATATTCCAATTGCTAAAGTTACCCAACAATACCTGGAATATATTAATCTTATGCAGCTGATGGATTTAAATATTGCCGGTGAATTTTTAGTGATGGCCGCAACTCTGATGCAAATTAAATCTAAGATGTTGCTTCCGGCTTCGGAATTAGCCTTAGAGGAAGAGGAGATGGATCCGCGGGCTGAATTAGTGAAAAGATTATTAGAGTATGAGAAGTTTAAACAGATCGCCGATAATTTGAGAGAAAGAGAGATCAGCCAGCAGGATGTTTTTAAGCGCGCTAAAACTGACGCGCCCAATGAGTTTAAAGAGCAGGGTTCGCCGTCTGATACGTATTTTGAAGCCAGTATATTTGATTTGATCAATGCTTTTTCTCAGGCTTTAAAAGATGTCCCTAAAGAGGTTTTTTATGAAGTCATCAAAGATCAGTTTACTGTAGAGCAGAAAGTACACGATATTTTGCATCTTTTGCTGGTGGAAGCAGAGGTTAAACTCTCAAGTTTGTTTGGCAAAACTAAAAATAAATTAGAGATTATTGTGGTTTTCTTAGCGATTTTAGAATTAGCTAAAATGAAAGAAATTATTGCCCGCCAAAATGCGGCATTCGAAGATATTATTATATCCAGGAATAAGGAAAATATTATACCTTATGAGCGACGCGACCAGAGAAACCTTACTCAAGGCTAATCCGATAGTTAACCCGACAGTTGAGTCTGAAGAGGATATCGTCCTAAATATATCCCTGAGGCCGAAAAAATTTACTGAGTTTGTCGGTCATAAAGATATTGTGGATAATTTAAAGATCGCGATTACCGCAGCCCGGCAAAGAAAAGAGCCTTTAGAACATGTGCTTTTAAGCGGCCCGCCGGGATTAGGCAAAACTTCCCTGTCACATATTATCTCGCATGAGATGGGGGCTAAAATTACTGCCACCAGCGGCCCAGCTATTGAACGCGCCGGAGATTTAATCGGGATACTTACTAATTTAGAAAAAGGGGATATTCTTTTTATTGATGAAATCCACCGGATGTCTAAAGTAGTGGAAGAGTTTTTGTATCCGGCGATGGAAAGTTTTCAGATAGATTTTGTGATTGATAAAGGGCCTTATGCCAAAACCATCAAGTTTAATCTTAAGCCCTTTACTTTAATCGGGGCAACTACGCGTACCGGTTTATTGGCTGCCCCTTTACGCGGAAGATTCGGGATATTTTATAGCCTGGATTTTTATAAAATAGAAGATTTGGCTAAAATTATCCGTAATTCTGCGCTGCTGTTATCAGTTGAAATCAATGAAGAAGCATCTTTAGAAATTGCCGGGCGCGCCCGCGGTACACCGCGGATTGCGAACCGGCTCTTGCGCCGGGTGCGGGATTACGCTCAGGTTTTAAAAATTAAAAAAGTAGATAAAGCAGCCAGCGCCAAGATACTAAATGACCTGGGTATTGACCAGGCCGGGTTTGATGATTTAGACCGTAAGGTATTAAAATTGATCCTGGAGTCATTTGGCGGCGGGCCGGTAGGAATCGAATCTTTAGCGGCCAGCCTTAATGAAGAAGTTGATACTATTGCTGATACTGTTGAGCCTTATCTTTTAAAAGCCGGTTATTTGAAACGAACTTCCCGGGGTAGGTTAGCGACTAAAAAAGCATTTGAGCATTTTGGCCTGAAGTTTAATCAAGAACAACAAGCAGAGGCTTTTTAGAAGTTTTGTGTGATGAAAATTTTATTGCATACCTGCTGCGCGCCTTGTTTAATCTATCCCTTGGAAAGGCTTAAAAGTCAAGGTTTTGAGGTTGAGGGATTTTATTATAATCCTAATATCCATCCGCTTGGTGAATATAATAAGCGTAGGCAAGCAGTTGAGGTTTTAAGCGGCCAGTTACAGCTTAAGGTTGAGTTTCCAGAATACAAACCAGCTGATTTCTTTCAGGCGATCAATAATCAAGAAGGTGCTGGCGCCCGATGCGCGATCTGCTGGTCTTTGCGTTTACAGAAAACAGCCCAAAAAGCGCGGGAAAAGGGTTTTGACGGTTTTACTTCAACTTTACTGGTCAGCCCGTATCAAAACCAGGAAGTTTTAAAGCAATTAGGTATGCAAGCTGCGCTGGCTGCCGGAGTAGAATTTTATTACGAGGATTTCCGGCCGGGGTTTAAAAAGGCGCAGGCTGAGGCCAGAAACAAAGGGATTTATTGCCAGAAATATTGTGGATGTATTTATTCAGAGATAGAGCGCTACCAGGAAATAAAAAAATGAAAAACAAAATTTTGGCAGTATTCTTTTTTTGTTTACAACTTAGCTTAGGTTTAGCTTTTGCCCAGAGTAGCGACCAGGATAATGATCAAAACGTAATTGCCAGCTCCCGCCGGGGAGTATGGGTGTCAGTGTTTTCTGCCAAATCCATACTTTACACTAAAGAAGGTGTGGATAATCTGATTAACCAATGCAAAAAAGCCAAGATTAATGAGATTTATCTGCAGTTTTTTCAGTCCGGAAATGCTTATTATGATTCCAAGGTTTGCGATCGGTCTAAATATAACGAGATGGTTAAAGCGGCAGGAATCGATACGCTGGATCTCTTGCTGAGGCAGGCGCATGAGTTTGATATAAAAGTTTTTGCCTGGGTAAATGTTTTAAGTTTAGGAAAAAATAACAAAGCGGATATTTTAACTAAATTCGGTAATTCTATCCTTACCCGGGACCAATATTTAAGGGCATCCCAAAGCGACGCCAATATGGAGTTAGATAAATATTATTTAAGAGAAGACCAGGTATTTCTTGAGCCGGGGGATCCCCGGATAGAGGAGTATATTTTAACCATTATCAATGAGATTATTAATCGCTATCCTTTGATCAGTGGAGTGCATTTGGATTATATCCGCTATCCATCCCCGGTGCCATTTGTCCCCGGGTCGAGATTTAAAAAATTTGGCCTGACTTACGGCTATGGCGTAAAAAATTTGGAGCGGTTTAAAGAAAGCACCGGGCTTAATCCCCTGGATACATTAAATAACGAAGATGAATATTTGGCCTGGGATAATTGGAAGCGTCAGCAAATCACCGATCTCGTGCGTAAGATTTCCAGTTTAGTAAAAGTAAAATCAGAGGATTTATTGGTTTCCTGTGCGGTTATCCCGCTGACCGAGCGTGCCTATACCAATGCTTTTCAGGATTGGTCATTTTGGCTGGAAGATGGGATTATCGATTATGTTGTATTAATGTCTTATACTAAAGATAATCAGTTTATTAAAGAAATAGTAAAATCTGCGTTAGGCCACCGAGGCAAAGGAAAAGTCTATGTTGGCATAGGGCTATTCCTGATGAAAAATAACCCGGATTTATTTTATAACCAATACAAGATGATCGCTGGTTTATTCCCCGACGGGATTGTATTTTTCTCTATTGATGATTTGTCTGAAAAAATAATCGGTTATCTAAATTAAATTAGGGACAGCGACTATTTTTTAGCCAGTCAGCACCCTATCTAAAAAAATAGTCGCTGTCCCTATTTATGCCAAATGTTAAAACTTTCTGATTTTGATTATCCGCTTCCTAAAGAATTGATTGCCCAATATCCGCTGCCAGACAGGCAAGAATGCCGGCTTTTGATTGTCGACCGCAAAAGCGCAAAGATCAGCCATGGGATATTTAAGGATATCGGCAGTTTCTTTAAGAAAAATGATTTATTGGTGCTTAATGACACAAAAGTTTTAAACTGCCGGTTAATCGGACATAAGAGTACCGGCGGCAAAGTTGAGATTTTATTAACCCGGCGGCTTAATGGCACAACTTTTTCTACCCTGGTGCAGCCTAGCCGTACTAAAGTGGGGGAAAAGATTATTTTTGCCGATGGAAAGATCAACGGTGTGCTTAGCGCCCGCGGCCAGATTAGTTTTAAGCAGGCTGACGCGGAGGTAATTTATAATTATGGGATCGTGCCCTTACCACCTTACATAAAACGTGATCCCGAAGAAATGGATAAGATTTATTACCAGACGGTTTACGCAAAAAATGAAGGGGCGCTGGCATCTCCTACTGCGGGATTGCATTTTACTAATGAATCACTTGACGAGATCAAAAAGCTGGGAGTTAATTTAGCTTATGTGACTTTACATGTAGGATTGGGTACGTTTCGGCCGGTTAAATGCGAGAATATAACCGAACATAAGATGGAGCCGGAGTATTTTTTAGTCCCGGATGCGGCGAAAACAGCATTAGCTAAAGTAAAAAAAGATTCCGGCCGGGTTATTGCTGTCGGCACAACCAGTTTGCGCGCTTTAGAATCTTATGGGATCGGAAAAAACGAAGGCAATACAGATTTATTTGTTTACCCGGGCTATGAATTTAAAGTAGTGGATTGCCTGCTGACTAATTTTCATTTACCGACCACTACTTTGTTAATGTTGGTATGTGCTTTCGGCGGTAAAGAATTAATCTTTAAAGCCTATCAAGAAGCAATTGAGAAAAAATACAGGTTCTACAGTTATGGCGACGCGATGTTAATTATTTAATATGTTTACCATAATTCATAAAGATAAAAATAGTAAGGCGCGGTTGGGTAAATTAGAAACTGCACATGGCGCGTTTGATACTCCGGCTTTTATGCCGGTGGGCACGCATGCCACGATTAAAGGGCTGATGTTTAAAGATGTTGAAGAGGCAGGAGCTCAAATTGTCCTGTCAAACGCGTATCATGTATTTCTCCGCCCGGGTATAGAAGTAATTAAAAAGGCCGGGGGTTTGCATAAATTTATGGGCTGGAATAAGCCTATTCTCACCGATAGCGGAGGGTATCAGGTTTTTAGTTTGGCGCTTTTTCGTAAGATGCATGACCATGGAGTAGAGTTTCAGTCGCATATTGATGGCTTAAAGCATTTTCTTACCCCGGAAGACGTAATCCAGATCCAGAAAGATTTAGGTTCAGATATTGTGATGCCGCTTGATGAATGCATACAGTATCCTTGCACTAAAGACCAGGCAAAAGTAGCTATGGAGAGGACAATTGATTGGGCCAAAAGGTCGCTGGCTGTGCAGGATAAGGACAGGCAGCTGTTATTTGGAATTATTCAGGGGGCTACTTATGAAGATTTGCGCAGCAGTTGCGCTAAACGCCTGGTCGATATGGATTTTGACGGCTATTCTATTGGCGGAGTTTCTGTTGGTGAGTCGAGTAATTTAATTTATAATATAATTGATCTAGTTGTCGGATTGATTCCGGATACCAAACCGCGTTATGCTATGGGAATCGGTTATCCTTTTGATATAGTCGAGGCTGTGGATCGCGGGGTAGATATGTTTGATTGTGTAATTCCCACGCGTTATGGCCGCAATGGCACGGCTTTTACCAGCACGGGAAAAATTATTATCCGTAATGCCGCCTATACCGAGGACCTGCGGCCGTTAGATGCGAAATGCGGCTGTTATGTTTGTAAAAATTTCTCGCGGGCTTACTTGCGGCATTTGTTTAACGCTAAAGAAATGCTGGGTTTGATCCTGCTTAGTTTACACAATGTTTACTTCTTTTTAGATTTGATGCGCCAAATCCGCCAGGCAATCAAAGAGGATAAATTCAGCCAATTTAAACAGATGTTTCTAATGAGTTATAACAATCAGATATGCGCCTAGATATCATTACTATTTTTCCGGGTATGTTTTCGGCTGTGCTAGATGAGTCTATCTTGAAACGGGCCCAGGCTAAAGGAAAAGTGAAAATTTTCGTGCATGATTTAAGGCGTTATACTTTAGATAAACACCACAAGGTTGATGACCGGCCTTTTGGCGGAGGCAGCGGAATGCTTATGCAGGCTGAGCCGATATTCCGGGCGGTCGAGTCAATCAAGAAAAAGCTTAAAACTAAAGCCAAGGTTATTTTGTTATGCCCGCAGGGAAAACAATTCACGCAAATAAAGGCTAAAGAGTTATCTAAGTGTAAAAATTTAATCCTTATCTGCGGCCATTATGAAGGTATTGATGAACGGGTCAGGGAGCATCTGGTAGATTTAGAAATTTCAATTGGCGACTATGTGTTAACCGGAGGCGAATTGCCGGCTATGGTCTTAATTGATAGCGTTGTGCGGCTTATCCCTGGTGTATTAGGGGATAAAAACTCCTTGAATTTTGAGTCATTCGAAGGTAATCTATTAGAATATCCTCAGTATAGCCGGCCAGCTATATTCAGAGGCTGGAGTGTGCCTCAGGTTCTGGTTTCCGGGGCGCATGACAAAATCAGCGCTTGGCGCAAAATTGAAGCGGTAAGGCGAACTAAGCAAAAAAGGCCGGATCTTCTTAAAAAATAATAGAAACAGAAAGGAGCAACAAAGAAATGGAAAAGTTAAAGATGATTGAAGCAGGTTTTACTAAGAAAGAGATGCCTAAATTTAATGTTGGTGATACAGTTAAGGTGCTGACTAAGATTCCTGAGGGCCCGGATAAATTCCGCCTGCATCCTTTTGAGGGCGTGGTTATTTCGCAAAGCGGCTCAGGGCTGAAGACTAATTTTACCGTGCGCAAAGTTTCTTTTGGCGAGGGGATTGAGCGTGTTTTTCCGCTTTATTCTCCGTCTATTGAGCGTATTGAGGTTATCCGTTCCGGTAAAGTAAAAAGAG
>JAQTRA010000045.1 GCA_028712045.1 Candidatus Omnitrophota bacterium
GGCCATCCTGCAATTCGGGGATAACCTGCCTCAGGTGGAAAAATATTTAAATTTAGAGGGCCAGGCCTGGGAAAGATTAATCCTGCTGCGTGAAGCAGAAAAACGCAGGTTAAGCGTAAGCGATCAGTTGGTCATTGACACCATCCAGAAAGCGGTTTATTTCCAAAAAAAAGGCGTATTTGATGATCGAACTTACAATGAGATCCTGCGTTATGTTTTCCGCTTGCCACCGCGCACCTTTGAAGAACAACTGCGCCAGAACCTGATTTTAGCTAAACTTTACAGCCAGATTACTGATAACGTAAAAATAGATGCTGCTCAGATTCGCCAGGAATGGTTGAAAATTAATGAAGAAATCAGTATCTATTACATTGCCAGTTTATATGCTGAATTTGCCAAGAAAATTAAGCCAAGTGATAAAGAGATTGGTGCTTATTATGATAAAAATAAAGAAACATTTAAAGAACTTCCGGGTGCGGACAAAACCAAGAAACCCGGACGCATTCTGGAATTATCCGAAGTAAAAGATAAAATTAAGGAAATTTTAATTAAGGAAGAATCCGTCAAAATTGCTCAAAGTAAAATAAATGAGTGCGTTGAAAAATTAAAAACTCAGCCATTTAATCAGGTATCCGGCAGCAGCAGCAAAATTGGTTTAAAAACAGGCCAGACCAAATTCTTTAAATCTACTGATAAGTTGGATATCCTCGGGCCGGGGCAAATTTTCTGGGACGCAGCAAAAAAATCAAAAGAAAATCAGGCAAGTGATATGTTCTCAGATAACCAGGGCTATTATATCGTTAAGCTTAAAGCCACCCAGCCGGTTGATGAAGCTAAATTCGCAAAAGAAAAGAATGAACTTGGCGAGAATTTATTAAATCAGGAGAAAAATAAGGTTTTTGCTAAGTTTACTGAAGAGATCAAGAAAAAAGCGCAAAAATAAATTGGGGTCGGATCTATTTTTCGTAGAAAAATAGATCCGACCCCAATTATTAAGCGCTTATTTTTATGGAATTAACCGGGCAAGAATCCGCAACTTCCTGAAGATTACAAGACGCGCAAACCTGCACCAAAACATGAGCTATACCATCGCCCTGTACCTGAAAAACATCCGGGCATGACTGCTCGCATAACCCGCAACCTACACATGTCGAAGCATCAACGGTAACTTTTGCCATAATTCTCTCCTATTATCTTTCCAACAAATTTTCAAACATCTCTTCGTGGCTTACTTCTTCGCTCAAAATATGCGTAACTAACTGGTAAGTAACATTATCCTTACCAAAAGTCTTCTTAGCAATTTTATTATAAACTTCAATTGCCCCGGCTTCGGCTTCAGCCACAATACGGATAATCCGGTTCAGGTCAGCAGTATTTTTCGGTGGAGTAAGATACGCGGCATTAGCTCCCTTTTCTAAATCCATCGGGTTAGCTACCGGAACATCGCCTAATTTAGTAATTAAATCCGCTAATTCCCCGGCATGTTCTAATTCATCTTTAGCTAATTTCTCAAGCATCTCCTGCATATCTTCATAAGCCCGGCCGGAAACTGTTTTCGCCATATACCAATAAAGATAAAATGCCAACCATTCGTCGCAATACGCCTTATTTAGATCCTTCACTAAATCCTTTAAGCTTAAATCCACTATTGCTCTTGCTTGCTTTCCCATGTTACCCTCCTTGCGCAGCAGCGCGTACCGGCTCATCAGATAAAGCCGGGTATTGCTTAAGCTTCTAACTTAAGGCCATACTTCTTGATATTACTATCTGCAATCTCCTGTATTTTTTTAATCTCTTCAGGATTATTAAGCAGATGTTTAAATCTACCCTGGCTCTTTAAATATTCTTCTACCGGCTTAGGGGCAATCTGCCGGCGATTAGCTAAAACACCGTTTTCGTATTCAAATAAAGGATAAAGCCCGGTCTCGACCGCTAATTTTGCTACCGGTAGCATCTGATTAGTTTCGTGCCTCCAGCCTAACGGACAAGGAACATGGATTTGGATATATTTAGGGCCTTTAATTGAAATGGCTTTTTTTACTTTACGTGTTAAATCCTGCGGAAAACCCGCGGAAGCGGTTGCCACATAAGGAATGCCGTGCGCGTTACAGATCTCCGGAACAGGTTTTTTCGGACGGATATTTCCCGCAGAGCGCGCGCCTGACGGGCTAGTCGTGGTATTAGTATCAAAAGGAGTTAGTCCGCTGCGCTGAATTCCGGTATTCATATAAGCTTCATTATCATAACAAACATATAAAATATCATGGCCACGCTCAAGCATCCCGCTTAAAGCCTGCAAACCAATATCACCGCTTGAACCGTCTCCGCCCTGGGCAATAACATTAATCTTATCTTTTTTACCTAAATATATCAGAGCTGCCTCGATACCTGAAGCCACTGCCGCGGAATTTTCGAACAAAGAGTGGATCCAGGGAACTCCCCAGGCAGTTTCCGGATATTTAGTAGTAAAAACTTCCAAACAACCGGTATTATTAGCAATAATTGTATTTGCTCCGGCCGCTTCAATCACCAAACGTGCGGCAATCGCCTGGCCGCAACCCGCGCAAGCAGTATGTCCGGATTTGAATAAAGGTAAAGGGCTATTTTCCATATTCTTCCTTAAGCAATTCTGGCTTTAAGTCTATAAAATCAGAATTAACTTCCTTGGCCGTCAATCTTCTAAATACTTCATGTATAGATTCCAAAGTTATATCTCTTCCGCCTAAACCGGCAACAAAACTACTGATTACTTGCGGGCCTTTCTTTTTCCCGTAAAATGCAGCTTTCATATCCACGGCAATCGGCGCGTAAGCCCCCAAAGAAACTGCTTTATCTAAAACCGCTACCTTGGCAACATCTTTTAAGGCTTCGTAAACCCGGGCATAGGGAAATGGGCGATAAGTAATGATGCGTAAGAGCCCAACCTTTTTACCTTTGGCGCGCTGCTCATCTATCACTTCCTTAATCGTTCCGCAGACCGAGCCCATGGCAACAATAACTTTATCCGCATCTTTAGTCTGATACTCTTCGACCAATAAATCTTTATAATCCCGGCCAAAAACCGTGTTAAACTCACTGCTAATTTCCGCTAAATAATCTATCGAAGTTTTCATTGTTTCCTGAATAGCATAGCGTGCTTCCATATAATAATCCGGATCAGCTAAAAGCCCCATCGAAATAGGCTCAGCCGGGTCTAATTTATATAAAGGAGTATAAACGGGTAAAAATTTATTTACTTTATCCTGCTCGGGCATATCCACTGTTTCCATGCCATGGGTCAGGATAAAGCCATCCATACAAACCATTACCGGTAACATTACCCGCTTATCTTCGGCTAAACGATAAGCCAGTAAATGAAAATCCACTGCCTCCTGGTTATCCTCAGCATAAATCTGGATCCATCCGGCATCGCGCAAAGATAAAGAATCCTGCTGGTCATTCCAGATATTGATCGGAGCGCTGATCGCGCGATTGGCGCAAGTCATTACTACCGGCAGGCGCATTCCGGCGATATTAAAAACTACCTCCTGCATATAAAATAAACCCTGCGAACTGGTCGCCGTATAAACGCGGACTCCGGTGGCGGATGCGCCCAAAACTACGCTCGCGGCGGAATGCTCACTTTCAACATTGACAAATTGCGCAGTTAATTCATTATTGGCCACCATCTGCGCCAGGTCTTCAACAATATGTGTCTGAGGTGTTATCGGATAAGCAGAAATCACTCCTGGTTTACAGGCTTTGATTATTTCTGCTACCGCATGTGACCCCTCTATAAATTCCTTCATTTATCCTCACCTTTAGATTCTTCCGGCACCATGGCGATATCTTTTTTAGGGCAGATATCCGCGCATACCCCGCAACCTTTACAAAAATTATAATCCGCCCAAAAAGCGTTTTTTTCTTTTCCGTGTACGCAGCCTTCCGGACAGATCATTAAACACATCTTACAGGCAATACAATCCTTATGTAAATAATGCGGCCTTAGCTGCGTCCTCCAGCTGCCGGTTTTATCGCCTTTACTTTCCGATGGTTTTACGTTTAAGGGGCCGAACATTTTATCCTTTTAATTTATTTTTAATGAATTCAAAACCTTCTTTAATCGCCTGAATATTACCTTCCTGGGCTTTACCCTGGAACCTCTTTTTAACCACTTCAATAAGATTATCCAACTTAAGTTCCCCGGTAGCCGCAGCAAAAGCACCGATCAGGGTAGTATTTCCTAAAGGACGGCCGATATTCCTTAAAGCAATTTCATTAGCCGGGACCAAAAAAGCTTTCTGCTTGGCTTTAAGCTTAGGTAATTCCATATCATCTTTGCCGTTAATAATCGCTATTCCATCCTCTTTTAACCCGGAAAAACAGTTAAACCCGCGCATCAGCGTGGGATCAACGATAATTACGTAATCAGGCTCATAAATCTGGCTGCGCAGCCGCACGGGGTCGCTATCCACACGCACAAAAGCATTCATCGGCGCACCCATCCTGGCTGCTCCGAAGTTAGGGAAAGCATAAGGGTATTTACCCTCGTTAAAATAGCTAAACCCGATTAAGGTTGCGGTAGTGATTGCGCCCTGGCCTGCCCGGGCATGGATTCTGATTTCTTTCATATTGTTTTATTCCCTGAAAAAATGAAGTACAAAGTTTTTTAATTATATAGCTTAAGCCTAACCTTGTCAAATGATTTATTTTTAGAGGTTTTTACGGATAAAAGCTGAAGTTTGGTTAAGTAGGGTTAAAATACCTTGTGCATCTTGCACTTTTAAGGTGCCTAAACCGCAAGCCGGGCTGATCATCAGCCTTTCCAGGAGAAGTTCCCGGTCAATACCCTTCTTCACCAGGATATCCAAGCCGGATTTTATCTTTTGGGTCAGCCCTTCCGGGGTTTGGCTCAAATTATAACCCTGGGTAGGGACAATCCCCCAGCAGATAATCCCTCCTTTTTTCAAAAAACTATTCAAATGATCCGCATACAACACGAATCTCTCCTGAAACTCAAAAGCATCAAAATTGACCATATCAATACCGCTATCCATCAGCATGGACCAATCTGTATTACCGCAACAATGCACTCCAACCAGGCAGTTTTGGGATTTCAAGCTACTGGCCAGCTCAGAAAAAACATCAATTACGTCATTACGGTTAACCGGCGTATAAGCCGAACCTACACAAGCCAAATATGGCTCATCAAAAAACATTATGATCTTCTTCTTGAGCTCCCTAAAGTATTCAAGCTGCCAAAGCGCTTTCATACTTAAACCTTTAACCATGGCCTGCATTAATACTTGATCATGCAAAATAGAATTGCCATTTGCATCATTTATTCCCGAACAAAAAGTAAACGGCCCGGTAACCTGGCACTTGATAAATTCCACCTTAGTTAAATCTATCCTTTTAATCTGTTGGTAAAAAGCATACAAACCCCTGGCAAAATCCGGGCTGATCTTAAAATAGGGTAAATCCTGGGCAATAAACTTCTCATAAAATATTTCCAGCTCTTTTTCCTTATCCACCGGAGCAAAACGCAAACCGCTGGAATCAATTTTAAGCCCGGGCAAATTCTCCGAAAACTGCGCGATCATCCCTTCACGCATATCGATTTTAGGCAGTTGCGGCCAAAAAGGCGCAACCGGCAGCTGGCGTAAAATCAAATCCACTGCTTTTTGCGCGTCAATTAAAGGCAAGCTGCCAATACCAGTGGCTAAACCCTTAAAATTCATACCCTCTCTCTCCTTAATGTTCCGCTTGGCCGAATCTCCACAACCTCTTCCACTTTTACTTTTAAAATTATAAACTGCTCCGGGCTAGCCACTTCATAGGCTTTATGCGCCTGGCCTTTGACAACTCCGTCCATAACTCTCTTAGTAGATAAATCAATCTGTTTATCCTGCAGCTCTTTAAGTATGCCGTCATATTCAGCCCCAGAATCAATTATTTCGACTTTTCCGTTAATCTGATAACCCACCAGGGTATTACTATCAATGAAAGAAAGCGAAGCCTGAGGATTAATCTGTAAATTCTGAAACGTCCGGCCGATAATATAATCTACTAAATAAATCCGGTCCCTTTCTACTTTTAATATAAACTTAGGAGCAGCATTCGGCCGGGCTTTTAAATCACAAGTTGCCACGCTGATAAACTCCCGGGCCTCAATAAGTTCCTGGATATTTTTGTTAATCATGTTTTATTTTTCAATCCGGCAGCGATGCTATTAGCTAAAATGTTGGCAAAGGCCTCTTTGAAATCATAAACGCAGTTAAAATCCTCCAAACGGTCTTCCTCCGTCTTGGCTAAAAGTTTTTTATCAATCAAACTAAAAACAATATTGCCAAAATCCTCGGTTTGGCTTATCCCCCAATGCGTCAATACTCTCTGCGCCAAAGCGCCGTATTGGTTAATCGCAAAATCCCGCAAACCCCGCGCCAGTTGGCTTCCGGAAACATGGGTTTGTTTTTTAAACTTTTTCTGCGTGAAAGTTAAGCCCTGCAAAACAAACTCATAAGCATCCGGTTTATACCTGGCGTCTTTGTCGCAAATCTCATCTACTAGCTCCTGGAATTTATTCATCGATTAAAATCCTAATTTTTCTCCCACAATAATTACTTTAAGCCTATCCGGATCAATCTCGGTTTCAATAATTAAAATCTGACAGCACATCCTTTTGTGATTCGGGGCAAAACAAATTTCCTGATGGCAAACCCCGTCGCTAAGGCAAGCTGCCGGCCAATTCAAGCGTTTACAATTAAGAGGAGTAACATACTGGCGGCTGCGCTTTAACGCTTCTTCCAGGTTAGGAGTAATTTTATTTATACCGCAAATAACGATCACGTTTTTAGCATTGGCAATGCCGCTAATCCGATGGCCGTATCCGCTAAAAAAAACTAATTCTCCGGCTTTAGAAATTGCATTAGCACTGGTTAAATAATAATCTGCTTGCGCCCCCAGATTACGCTCTGCCAGGCTTTTTTCACGGCTAATCCCGGGTTTATACTGGTTAAATACTTTATTGCCCCGCGCCTCTAAGCTAGCGGCAATCCCCAACTCATCCAGGGTTTTTGAACCTGAAATACCCACACTACTATCCTGGCCGATAAGAGTTTCGGCTAATTTTTTTGCCTGAGAAATATTCTCAGCATAAAAACCGCTGATATTACGCTGTTTAAAATTATTAATCAGCTGACCCACTGAATGTTCCATCGGTTATTTTAAAAGTAAATTTTCATAATTTCCCGGTAAAGCATTATCATGCGCCACC
>JAQTRA010000046.1 GCA_028712045.1 Candidatus Omnitrophota bacterium
AATCAGTGTTTCCTTTTAACCGTTTCCCTGGAGTGGATGTGATCCTGGGCCCGGAGATGAAATCAACCGGCGAGGTTATGGGTATTGACGCGGATTTTAGCCAGGCTTATATTAAAAGCCAGATTGCCGCCGGACAGAAAATTCCCAAGAAAGGCAATGTTTTTATCTCGGTGTGCGACCGGGATAAGCGCGATATTGTTTTTATCGCGAAAAAACTAAAAGACCTGGGTTTTAATATCCTGGCCACCAGCGGCACCGCCGCGGTTTTAGAAAAAAATAATCTGACGGTTAAAGTGCTGCCGAAAATTGCTGAAGGCCGGCCGAATATCCTGGATTTGATGAAGGATGGCAAAATCCAGATGGTAATTAATACTCCCACCGGAAGAGTGCCCCGGTTAGATGAGGTTAAGATCCGTTCTCAGGTAATCCTTTATAATATTTGTTATACTACCACAATTTTTGGCGCGCAGGCCACGGTAAACGGTATCGAGGTTTTAACAAAAAAAGATTTAAGCGTTAAATCTTTACAGGATTACCATAAAATCAAGAATAAGAAAGTTAAATAAACATCTATGCCGGAGCTGCCCGAAGTAGAGACGATAACCAAAGACCTGCAAAAGATTATCACCGGTAAGAAGATAATTAAGGTTTGCGTGCATAACCCAAAAGTTATCCGTGAGCCCGGGTTAAAAGCGTTTAAACAGGCGTTAGAAAATGTAATTGTAAAACAGGTTTTCCGGCGGGCTAAGTTATTAATTTTCAAGTTATCCAACGGTTTGTTTTTAACCGCGCATTTAAAAATGACCGGGCAATTAGTTTACCCAGGCGGCGGCAAAAACAGCCGGGTGTCTTTCCACTTGTCCGGCGGAGGGATTTTAGATTTTAATGATCAGCGTTTATTCGGGGAGTTGCGCGTAGTTAAAGACTGGAAAAAATTAAAGTTTGTGCAATCTCTAGGCCCGGAACCTTTTGATTTGACTTATGCGGATTTTAGGCATATGCTCTCTAAGAAGAAAACAAAAATAAAACCTTTGCTGCTGGACCAGGGTTTTATTGCCGGTATTGGTAATATTTATGCCGCGGAGATTTTATTTCACGCAAAAATTAATCCGGCCAGGCTTGTTTCAGAACTGACCGAGGCCGAGAAAACAAAGTTATTTTGCCAAATTCAGAAGGTGTTAGCTAAGGCAATTAAGTACGGCGGCTCTTCAGTAGATGATTATGTGCGTTTGTCCGGAAAGCGCGGTGATTATGCCCGGTTTCATCAAGTTTATGGCCGTGAAGGCAAACCTTGTTTGATTTGCAAAACTATTATTCAAAGAATTGCGCAGGCAGGCAGAGGAACTTATTTTTGCCCTCAGTGCCAAAAGTAAACCATGAAGAAAAGAATAAAAATTAACGGAATAGTTATGGGTGTGGCTGGTGTTCTGGTGGTAATTTTCAGAGGGGTATTTTTCCGCCAGGAGAATCCCGGTTGGCTGGAAAATTCTATCCGGATAATCGGTTTACTTTCTTTATTTTTAGGCCAGCTAATCCGAGTTTCCGCCAGAGGCTATAAAGCCGAGCATTCTAAGAACAGCCATGCTTTGATCGAGGGTGGGCCATATAATACAGTGCGTAATCCGATGTATTTAGGGATCCTGCTCATCGGATTTGGGGTGGTGCTTCTGCTTTTTAAATTCTGGGTTATTTTTATTTTTTTATTAATTTTTGCTTCCCGTTATTATCCGTTAATACTTAGTGAAGAGAAAAAATTGCGCAAGATGTTTGGAGAAACTTATGACGCGTATTGCATCCGGGTTCCCAGGATCCTGCCGCGTCTTTCCACTCTAATTAAAACCAGCGCAAAAGAATATTTACCGCTAAAACCAGCCTGGTTTAAAAAAGAGATAAATTCGATAATCCCGCTTTTAATATTGATTTTGTTATTTTTTATCTTAAGATGAAAAATTTTCAGCTAAAAGCAAAAATAACCGCTAATAAAAGATTAAAAGACAACTATTGGCATTTGGAATTTGTTTCCGGGGCAATTGCCAAGCAAGCTTGTCCCGGGCAGTTTGTGAATATTAAGGTCAGTGAATCTATGGAGCCGTTATTAAGAAGGCCGATCAGCATTCACAGAATAGATGGCGCAAAAGTTAAGCTTTTTTACGAAGTCTTAGGCAAAGGCACACAGATTTTAGCGAACAGGAAACCAGGTGAATTTTTAGATATTATCGGCCCATTGGGCAATGGCTTTAAGTATCCCAAAAACGCAAAATCAAAAAAACAAATTATTCTAATGGCCGGAGGCATGGGGGTGGCACCGTTAGTTTTTTTAGCCCAGAAGATCAAATCAGATAAAACCTTGGTTTTAATCGGGGCTAAGACTAAAAAACAAATTCTCTGCGGCGAGGAGTTTAAAAAATTAGGCTGCCAGGTAAAGTTTGCCACGGATGACGGTTCGCTGGGATTTTCCGGCAAAGTTACGGATTTATTGAAAACGGTTTTAGCTGAGGGCGCAACTTCTGCGATATTTTCCTGCGGGCCTAAGCCGATGTTACAGGCGGTTAGTCAAATTGCCAATGAAAATAATCTTGTTAGCCAGCTTTCTTTAGAAGAACATCTGGCTTGCGGTATCGGGGCTTGTTTGGGGTGCGTGGTCTCGACTAAAACCGGGTATAAAAGAGTTTGTCAGGATGGCCCGGTTTTTTCTGGGAAGGAATTAATCTGGTAAAGCAAATGCAACCAAATTTAAGCGTAAAAATAGGAAAGCTGGAATTAAAAAATCCGGTGATGGTGGCTTCGGGCACCTTTGGGTATGCCGAGGAATTTAAAGGTTTTATGGACTTAAAAAAACTCGGCGCTATTGTGACCAAAACAATTACTATTCATCCCCGCCATGGCAATCTTCCTCCCCGGACCTGCGAAACTCCTGCGGGGATGCTTAATTCTGTGGGCTTAGAAAATCCCGGTATTGATAAATTCATCGCCGAAAAACTCCCGTTCCTTAAGAAATTAGGTATTCCCATCATTGTTAGCATTGCTGCTGAAGAAAGCCCGGAAGAATTTTACGTTCTGGTTAAGCAGCTGGATAAAATAAATGAGATATCCGCGATTGAGTTAAATATTTCCTGCCCTAACCTGCATAAAAATAAATTAATCTCACAGGATGCCCAAAGTACCTTTGCCTTGGTCAGTGAATTACGCCAGCTTACGGGAAAAACCCTGATTACTAAATTGTCACCCAATGTAACTTCAATATCTGAAATTGCTTTAGCTGCTCAAAATGCCGGCAGCGATGCTGTCGCTCTAATTAATACGCTTACCGGGATGAGTATTGATGTGCATAAGCGCATTCCTAAAATAGCTTCCTGGATAGGGGGATTAAGCGGCCCGGCGATCCGGCCAGTAGCAGTAAAAATGGTCTGGGAAACCTATAATAAGATTAAGATTCCTATTATCGGCATGGGTGGTATAATGGATATTACCAGCGCTTTAGAGTTTTTTATTGCCGGCTCAACCGCAATTAGCGTGGGAACAGCCAACTTTATTAATCCCGGGGTTAGTTTGGAAATTATTTCCGGATTAAAATCGTATATGGCGGATAACAATATCCAGAATTTAAATAATCTGATCGGAAGATTAAAGGCATGCAAAGATTAACTGACCCGCAACTCATTTTGGCCTTAGATGTGGATACTTTAGAAAGCGCCACAGATTTTGTAGAAAAACTCTACCCTAAAATTAAGATTTTTAAAGTCGGCAGCCATCTTTTTACCTCCTATGGGCCTAAGATTGTGGAAATGTTGCAAAAAAAAGGCGCTGAGGTTTTTTTGGACCTCAAGTATTTTGATATTCCCAATACCGTAGCCAAGGCAGTGGCTGCGGCAACACGTTTAAAAGTAAAAATGCTGACCATCCACATTTCCGGCGGAGAAGAGATGATCCAGGCGGCGGTATTTGCCGCTAAAGCCCAGGCAGATGCGATTTCGATTCCGCGTCCGTTGATAATCGGGGTTACGGTTTTAACCAGCAGTTTGGCAAAATCAAGGGATGTTTTGCGCCTGGCAAAACAAGGCATAGCTAACGGCTTAGACGGAGTAGTTTGTTCTGCCGGCGAAACAGCTTTAATCCGCAATAAAATCAAAAAAGATTTCATGATCATCACTCCCGGTATCCGGCCGGATCAAGTTGTCGATGATCAGAAACGCACGGCTACTGTCAAACAGGCAGTAAAAGCCGGCAGTGATTTTTTAGTTATTGGCCGGCCGATTTTAAAAGCAGACGATGCATTAAAAATGACCGAAGAAATCCTAGGAGACCTATATGGCGCAAGAAATTAAAGATTTGATTGCCAAGATTCAGGCCGAGGGGATAAAATTAGCTGAAGATAAAGCCCGGCAGATCCAGGCGCAGGCGCAGGCTAACGCCGAGAAAATTATTGCTGATGCCCAGGCCAACGCAAAAAAAATTATTGTTGAAGCCGGCGAGCAAATAGCTAAAAGCAAACTGGCGGTGGAAGCTTCTTTTAACCAGGCCGGAAGAGATTTTTTGATTACACTTAAAGCCCGGATTAACGCGATGCTGGATAAATTAGTCACGGAAAATATCCGTCAAAGTTTAACGCCGGAAGAACTGTCTAAAATTATTTTGCTGTTGATTAAGGCCGCGGAAAATAAGCCGAAAGAAGAAGTTATTGTTACGCTTAGCCCCGCCGATGCCAAATTTTTAGAAAAATACTTTTTAAGTAAGCTTGTCCTTGAAAGTAAATCTCAAATTGTGCTTAAATCCAGCGATGAGATTAGCGCGGGGTTACGCATCAGCTTTGATGCGGACAAGTCGCATTTTGATTTTTCAGATAAAGCCCTGGCGGATTATATTTGCGCCAACATCAAGCCGGAATTAAACCGGATATTAAAAATAGAATAAATGCCTAACTATTATATTTATTTGATTTCCAGCCTGCCGATGCTGCATTTTGCCGCCAGGCCCGCGCTTACTTTAAAAGGTTTTTTAAGTAGCTGTGCCGACCTGCTTAATCCGTCAGAATTAACGCTTATTCAGCAGGCTATTTCTACAGATGCTTATGCTTTAAATGTTTGCGTTCCAACTACGCTCTTAAAATGGAAAGAATTTGACCTTAGCTTAAGGAATGAATTGGCCAGGGCGCGGGCAATACGTAAAAAAATCCCCGTGGAAAAGTTTCTGCGGCCAGCCAATTTAAGCGATATCAATATAACCCATATTGCCCAGGCAGCCATCCGTAATCCTTCAATTTTAGAAGCTGAAAAATACCTGGATTTAGAGCGTTGGAAAGTGCTGGATGAAATAAGCAGCGGGCATTATTTTGATTTAGATTTTCTTTTAGTTTACGCCTTAAAATTAGTTATTCTAGAACGCTGGGAAAAGATAAATTTTTGCGATAAAACCGGAATCATCGAAAAGGTGTTAGCAGGTTAATTTTAAAAATGAAGAAAAGAATCGGTAAAGTAGTAAAAATTAATGCCAATATGGTCACCGCGGAATTGGATGATTTTGTGATCCAAAATGAAGTGGCTTATATTTTACATGGCCAGCAGCGTTTAAAAGCCGAGGTAATCCGGGTCCGGGGAAATCGGGCGGAGATGCAGGTATATGAAAGCACTTCGGGGTTAAAAGTTGGTGAGGGGGTTGAATTTAGCGACGAGCTGCTTTCGGTAGAACTGGGGCCGGGATTATTAGGCCAGATTTTTGATGGCTTGCAAAACCCACTTCCGGCATTAGCGGCGCAATGCGGATTTTTTCTTAAACGAGGAGTTTATTTAGAAGCTTTAACTGCTACGCAATGGGAATTTACCCCTTTAGTAAAAAAAGGGGACCAGGTTTTAGCCGGCACAAAATTAGGTTTTGTCCCGGAGAAGATTTTTAAGCATTATATTATGGCTCCTTTTGGGTTAAAGGGAGTTTTAGAAGTTGTTGAGCTAGCGCCTCCAGCTAAGCGCAAAATTGACGAAAGAATAGCGGTTTTAAAGGATAGCTCAGGAAAATTACATGATGTTTTTTTAAAACAAAGTTGGCCGGTTAAGGTGCCGATCACTGCTTACGCGGAGAAATTAAAGCCGGCTGAGCCGTTAGTAACTAAGATGCGCTTAATTGATTCTTTGTTCCCGGTGGCCCGCGGCGGCACCTATTGTATTCCCGGCCCGTTTGGCGCGGGTAAAACTGTTTTACAACAATTGACCAGCCGGCACGCTGAAGTCGATATTGTAATTATTGCCGCTTGCGGTGAGCGCGCCGGAGAAGTAGTCGAAACCCTGAAAACTTTCCCGAAAATTATTGACCCGCTGACGAATAAACCGTTGATCGATCGCACCGTGATTATTTGTAATACCAGCTCAATGCCGGTGGCCGCCCGGGAATCCAGTGTTTATACCGCGGTTACTTTGGCGGAATATTACCGGCAGATGGGTTTAAATGTGCTTTTATTGGCAGATTCTACTTCGCGCTGGGCTCAGGCAATGCGCGAGATGTCCGGAAGGTTAGAGGAGATTCCCGGAGAAGAAGCATTTCCGGCGTATCTTGAATCACGGATCGCTTCTTTTTATGAAAGAGCCGGATTAGTCAAACTGCATGATGGCACGCTGGGTTCAGTTACTATCGGCGGCACAGTCAGCCCGGCCGGCGGAAATTTTGAAGAACCGGTTACTCAGGCTACGCTTAAAGTGGTCGGGGCTTTTCACGGCCTTTCCCGCGAACGCTCGGATGCGCGCCGTTATCCGGCAATTGACCCGTTAACCAGCTGGAGCAAATATAGAGGTTTTATCGGCGAGGAAAAAGAATTTATCGGCCATGAAGCTTTACGCCGGGCTAATGAAATTGCCCAGATGATGAAAGTTATCGGGGAGGAAGGAACCTCGCTTAAAGATTATATCGAATATCTTAAAGGTGAATTCTTTGATTTTGTTTATTTGCAGCAAAATGCCTTTGACGCAGTTGATGAGGCCACGGCTCAAGAAAGGCAGATTTACATATTTGATTTTATCCATGATATTTTGGTTGCCCAGTTTAAGTTAGAAGATAAAGAAAAAGCTTTGCACTTTTTTCAGAAATTAAGGCAGCTGTTCCGGACCTGGAACTCCTGCGTTTTTAAAAGCGCTGAGTTTAAAAGATTAGAAGAAGAGATTTTTATATTGCTGGAAGAAAAAAGAATTCCGCCAGAGGCCTAAAATGCAAAAAGTATACACACATATAATTCAGATTGCCGGAGACGTGATCACCGTAGAAGC
>JAQTRA010000047.1 GCA_028712045.1 Candidatus Omnitrophota bacterium
TGATAAACTGGTAGAAAAGATTAAAAAAATAGTGCTGGGTGAAAATGAAACCGGATTTTTTGAAATATTGCTTAAATTGAAAGAAAAAGTTATTGAAATTATCCAAACTAGCGGGGATGTCCTGGTTGGGCAAGAGTTAATTCCTGCCCCGGTTTTACGCAGCCGCCAAATAAAAGATTTTAAGGAAGAGATAACTATTTTAAAAGATTTACAAAAAATCAGGGTGGAGACCAAGCTTAAGAATAATAATGCCAAGAGTTTTAACCTGGAAGTATCAATTAAGGATAAAGCAAGCCAGAAGTTACTTAAAGACCTAAGGATTACGCTTTTAAAGGAAGGGTTGGAGCTAGAATCTTATACTTGCGATGAAACAACTGTTATTTTTAAAGATATCTATCCGGGAATTTACACGGTTGAAATTACCACTTCAGAAAAAAGAATTGCCGTAGTTGCTATTACAGTAAAGGTATAATTATGCCGGCGTTAAATTTAGAAATTTTTAAGCAAGAGAATGCGCTTAAAATGGGGCTTTTTGCTCAGGATGAGCCTATTGCCACATTGAAACATTATAGCCAGGTACCGGTTTCATTTACAGAAATCAGTGATTTATGCTCTGAAATGATTAGCATTTTAAATCGCACTGCCCGCTGCGAATCCGCTAAAGTTGAACAGCTAAGCAATATGCATAAAACCGGGCAATTACTTTGGGATCATTTGCTCAGCCGTCTGATTAAGGAAAAATTAAAAAATAGTTTAACTGCTCAGCTTACTCTTTCTTTGGACGAAGAGCTGATTCAAATTCCCTGGGAATTAATTTTTGACGGAACCCAGTTTCTTTGCCTTAAATTCAGTATGGGCAGGCTTGTGCGCAGTAAGGGAGATTTAGTTACTTTGCGTTATCGTGGTTTATCTGACAACGTAAGAATGCTTATCTTGGCTAATCCCACCGGTGATTTGCAATCAGCTTATACTGAAGGTTTAAATATTAAGAATCAGTTTGCGCATAAAAAAGGAAGAGTAAATGTAGATTTTAAATCTACATCTATTGATAAAGCCTATGTTAAAAAGAATATCTGCGACTATGATATAGTGCATTTTGCCGGTCATTGTGAATTTGACCGCAAAAATTCCCAACATAGCGGCTGGATGCTCAGTGACGGAATATTTAAAGTTGAAGAAATCTTAAAAATGGGGCAAAGTTGTGATTTACCGGCTTTAATTTTTTCTAATGCCTGTCATTCAGCAGAGCTTGCTCCGGATATGATTAATAATCAGTATCAGGAAGCAAATTTTAATATGGCGGGTGCGTTTTTATTCGCCGGGGTACGTCACTATATTGGTGCAATTCGTAAAATTGAAGATACGGCCAGCTTAGAGTTCGCGCGCAAATTCTATGTTCAGCTGCTTTCCGGTTCTAGCGTGGGGGAGGCGCTGAGAATAGCAAAATTAAAGCTGATCAAGGATCATGGATTATCCAGTTTGCATTGGGTAAATTATTTACTTTATGGTGACCCGGGGTTTGTTTTCTTTAAAAATAAAATTAAAAAAGAAAACAAACCCCTGTTGGCTGCTAAGGTTAAAAAAGCGATATTGCGGAGTATTATTTTAATCTTTTCCATAGTTTTAGGATTTTTATTAGTATTCTGGTTGCCTAAGCTTAACCCCGATAAATTTTATTTATTTTACCAAGCTCAGGCGCAATACCATAAAGGTAATAATCAGGCGGCTATCGTTTTAAGCAAAAAAACAATTAGCAAAGACCGGGATTTCCTGGCAGTTTATCCGTTAATTGCCAGCGCTTACCAGCGCCTGGGTAAAAAAGATAAAGCGTTAAAGTATTATTTTGATTATATGATGAAAAGCGAAAAGTCTAATAATAGAAAGCATTTGACCCAGGCCTATATAAAACTTGGCTGGTTTTATCAACTTGACGGCCAATATGCTAAAGCACAGGAGTTTTACCAGAAAGGGCTTAACTTAAGTACACAATTGCAGGATAAATTAAGTGAGGCCGTTGTTTTAAGAAAACTAGCAGTTTGGAATATCGATAAAATGAATTTTGAGGCGGCGCTGGAGCTATTGACTAAAAGCGTGGCCATAAATATAGCGCAGAGCGGTAACTATGAATATCGCAAGAATTTGGCTTGTGATTATTTCGATATTGGATTGGTTTTTGCGAATAAGAATGATTATGTAACAGCTAAAGATTTTTATGAAAAAAGCCGGAAGATTTTCTTACAGTTAAAACTTGATGATGAATTAAGCGATTGTTTTTTTAATCTAGGGGAAATTTATTTTTTTGAGAAAGAGTATCAAAAAGCCCTGGATTATTACCTCAAAGGGTTAAGTATTGATCAAAAACAAGATAATAAAGTAAATTTGGCCAGTGGTTATAATATGATTGGCGAGCTTTATGTGGAGATGGACGATTTATTAAAAGCTGAAGAGTATTTTCAACAGTCAATTCGCCTGGCAAATGAAATTAAAAATTTTCCGGATTTAGCTAATGCAAATTATAACTTAGGTGAGCTGAATATAAAGAAGGGGAGGAAAGATGTGGCTAGAGAATACTGGCGTAAAGCCCAGGAAATATATAAGGGTATTGATCCGGTTAAATTTGAGGAAATTCAGAAAAAGATAAGCGAGCTGGATATTTCTTAAAAAAATACTTGACAATTATTATTTTTGGGTTATACTCTACTATGTTCATAGAGATAGTAGACAAAAGGAGTTTAAGATGAGAATTACCTATAAAGGCGATTACGCGTTAAAAGCACTATTAGATCTAGCGGTGCATTATGAGCAGGGAGTATCTACGATTAATGATATTGCTAAACGTATTGATGCGCCGGTAAAGTTTTTAGAACAGGTGCTTTTGGATCTGAAAAAAGGCGGGTTTTTGGAAAGCAGGCGGGGTAATGTAGGTGGTTATCAGCTCGCTAAGGATCCGGCTAAAATTACTTTGGGCCAAGTTGTGCGTTATATTGAAGGCCCTATAGAGCCTATTTCCTGTGTAGAAAAAGGCTATGCCAAATGCAGCGATTTAAGTTGTTGTCTTTTCAGGGAGATTTGGCAAAAGGTAGCTAATGCTACTTCAGATATTATTGATAATGTAACTTTTGGTGATTTAGCCGATAAAATCAGTGCAAAACATGAAATTTTTGCTTATTCAATTTAACATTAAGGAGTTTTTTAATGAATATTAATACTAAAGCATCAAAAAATATAGTTAATGACGCGATAATTAAAGATATAGCCCAAACCGTGGATTCTTTGGAGTACGGCACGGTTACGGTTAAGATCCACGATCGAAAAATTACCCAGGTTGAAGTAGCCGAAAGAAAAACGTTTCGAAGATATCTGGAAGGTTGAGGAAGGAGGTGGGATTTAGAGGGTCGGATTTTTTTGATTGACCGGACTGCCGGAATCATCTATTATAAAAATTAAAATTTCCCGATACGACCAGACAGCTGGAGTAATGGCGAAAGTATTGGGAGGTTAAAGTGAAAAAAATATTTTTGTTAGGTTTGTTTTTAGTTTTAGCTACAGTTTCTTTGACAAAAAATTCATTTGCCGGAGCACCGTTTATCAATCTTGAGGGTGTAGGAGGAGTTGCTTTTAACCCTCTAGCTTATTTAGCGGATTCAGATGGCGAGGACAGCCATTTTAAGGTTGGTAAGACTGATATTATAGGTAAGCCGAGATTTGGTGCTTGGTATGTCAGCCTGGATAAGGTAAAAGTTGACTGGACTGCAATAGGCGTTGCGGATACGTTCTTTAAAAGATTAGAAGTTTCCTATGGCTATGAAGCTATAGCTCAGGATAATGCCACCACCAAGCGCAAAAATAATTTAGGCGCCAAGCTTTTATTGTTACCGGAAAACTCGTTTGATACTAAATTTTTGCCGGCAATATCCGTAGGAAGTATTTTAAAGCATACTTCTAATGTTGGTTTGGGTACAGATTCCAGCGGGGTTGATTTTTATTTAGTTGCTACTAAATTAATTACCCAATTGCCCCGGCCAGTCTTGCTTTCCGGCGGAGTGCTTTCGACTAAAGGCAAAGTAACCGGAGTTTTCGGGTTTGATAAGGATAGGGCAGAGACATTATTTGGCAATCTTGATATAATTCTTCCCTGGAATTTTATTGCCGGGTTTGAATATAAACAGGGGGCAAGATATGAAGATTTTAAAAACGCAAACTACTGGGATGCGCATCTTGCCTGGACGCCAAATAAGAATCTTTCGCTTATTTTGGCATATGTAGATGCCGGTAAATATAAGTCTTCAACTGTTACCGGGTTAGGAAATGGCGTAGTATTAAGCGCGCAATATGTTTTTTAAATACCGTAAAAAAGAGAGGAGAAACAATAATGAGCAAAATTGACAGCAGATTAAAAATCGAAACGTTGGCTTTACATGGCGGGCAGGAAGCAGATCCAACGACTGGCTCAAGGGCGGTGCCGATCTATCAAACTGCCGCGTATCAGTTTAAAAGCACAGAGCAGGCGGCTAATCTTTTTGGTTTAAAAGAGTTTGGTAATATCTATACCCGCTTAATGAATCCGACTTCTGATGTTTTTGAAAAGAGGATGGCATTATTAGATGGCGGCGTAGGGGCATTAGCAGTAGCCAGCGGGCAATCTGCCATTACCCTTTCTTTGCTTAATATTGCTCAAGCCGGTGATGAAATTGTATCGGCGGATAATCTTTATGGCGGCACGTATAATCTTTTTCATTATACTTTTGCCCGGTTAGGGATAAAAGTAAAATTTGTGCCTTCAAATGATTTAGTGGCTTTAGAAAAAGCTATCACTGCCAAGACTAAAGCTGTATATGCTGAATCCATCGGTAATCCTAAGTTAGATGTCGCAGATTTAGAGGGAATCTCAAAAGTTGCGCATAAGCATGGTATACCTTTTGCACTGGATAATACTGTGTCTCCGTATTTGCTTAGGCCAATTGATCATGGCGTGGATATTGTGGTATATTCGGCAACTAAGTTTATCGGCGGCCATGGTACCAGCCTGGGTGGGATAATTGTTGATTCAGGAAAATTTGACTGGACTAATGGCAAGTTTCCGTTAATTGCCGGGCCAGACCCAAGTTATCATGGAATTAACTTTGTGGAAGCGCTTAAGCCCTTAGGTAATATTGCTTATATTATTAAGGCGCGGGTCAGCTTATTGCGTGATTTAGGGCCTGCTTTGTCGCCATTTAATTCGTTTTTGTTTTTGCAGGGTTTAGAAACTTTACATTTAAGGTTACCCCGGCATTCCGAAAATGCTTTGGCCGTGGCTAAATTCTTGAAAAAACATCCTAAAGTAAGTTGGGTAAATTATCCTGGCCTCCCGGATAGCCCGGAAAAAGAAAAGGTTAAAAAATATTTACCTAAAGGAGCAGGAGCAATTCTGGGTTTTGGAATTAAAGGCGGCCTGGAAGCCGGGAAGAAGTTTATTGATTCTTTAGAGTTGATTTCGCATCTGGCTAATGTAGGTGATGCGAAGAGCCTGGCGATTCATCCGGCAACTACTACGCATCAGCAATTGTCGAGCGAAGAGCAACTCGCCACCGGGGTGACTCCGGATTTTGTCCGTTTGTCAATCGGGGTTGAACATATTGATGATATAATTTACGATATTGATCAAGCGTTGAAAAAGGCATAAAAGGAGAATCATATGGCTAAGATATTTTCTGATATTACTAAAACCGTGGGTAATACGCCTTTGGTTAGATTAAATCGTATGGCCGAAGGCTTGCAGGCTACTGTGTTGGTTAAATTAGAGTCATTTAATCCTCTTTCCAGCGTCAAAGATCGAATAGGCGTGGCAATGATCGAAGATGCCGAAAAAAGAGGCGTACTTAAAAAAAATACTACGATTATCGAGCCGACTAGCGGCAATACCGGGGTAGCTTTAGCATTTGTGGCTGCGGCTAAAGGTTATAAATTAATTTTGACTATGCCGGATACAATGAGTATTGAAAGAAGGCAGCTATTAGCAGTTTTTGGAGCTCAACTGGTTTTAACTCCCGGTGCAGAAGGCATGAAGGGAGCGGTAAAAAAAGCTGAGGAGTTAGTTAAACAAACTCCTAACGCGATTATCCTACAACAGTTTAATAACCCGGCGAACCCTGAAATTCATCGTAAGACTACTGCCGAGGAAATTTGGAATGACACTGATGGCGCAGTGGATATTTTGGTAGCCGGAGTTGGTACGGGCGGGACAATTACCGGTATTGGAGAAGCCATAAAAAAGAAGAAACCAGGTTTTAAAGTGATTGCGGTTGAGCCAGATGCATCTGCAGTTTTATCCGGAGGCGCACCCGGGCCGCATAAAATCCAGGGAATTGGTGCAGGTTTTATACCGGAAGTGCTTAATCGTGGTATAATTGATGAAGTTATCCGGGTGACTAACGATAACGCCGGGCAAACAGCGCGGCAACTGGCCAAGTTGGAAGGAATTTTAGCGGGAATTTCCTGTGGAGCAGCTTTATGGGCGGCTTTAGAAGTTGCCAAACGCAAAGAAAATAAAGGAAAGGTTATTGTAGTTATTCTTCCGGATACCGGCGAAAGGTATTTAACTACCTGGCTTTTTCAAGAGGTAAAAGCATGAACAAGGAAAAGAAAATAATAAAAAATAACAGCGTAGATATTGTGGAAACTCAAAGCTTTACTTTTGATTCTCTTAAACTTGAGTCAGGGGAGAAGTTTGGCCCGATAACTTTGGCTTATGAAACTTATGGCGTTTTAAATTCAGAAAAAACTAATGCCATTCTGGTGGTGCATGCCCTGTCAGGAGACGCGCATGCAGCTGGGGTGCATGCCAACGAGAATAATCCGGGTTGGTGGGATGAGTTTATCGGACCGGGTAAAGCTTTTGATACAGATAAATATTTTGTAATCTGTTCTAATATTTTGGGTGGTTGCAAGGGCTCAACTGGCCCGGCAAGTATTAACCCTAAAACAGCTAAACCTTATGCTTTGGATTTTCCCTTGATTACGGTTAATGATATAGTTAGCGCTCAAAAGCGTTTAATTGATTATTTAGGCATAGAAAAATTACTCGCGGTGATTGGCGGCTCAATGGGTGGACAACAGGTTTTATCCTGGTTGGTTAATTATCCCAAAAATATCTGCAGCGCAGTGCCGATTGCTACGACCATCAAACATTCGCCGCAGCAGATTGCTTTTAAT
>JAQTRA010000048.1 GCA_028712045.1 Candidatus Omnitrophota bacterium
CTAAGATACGTAGAAACAGACATCTTAATTTTAGCCAAGTTATTTACAATATTACCCCAGACATTTTTTATGTTTTCCAAAGATACCGAAACATTCTGCTGGATTGCCGGTTTTGGCGCGGCAATTTTTTCCGTAATTACCTGCTCTTTGCTCTCTGGATTCTCTGGCGCAATTTCTGGTTTTAATTCAGCTTTAGTTTTAGAATAAGCCAGCCTGACCAGGCTTATCTCCAGCGGTATGCGCTGCGAATCTAAACGCTTGGTCATCTCCTGAGTCGATACCAAAATATTAAAAGCAATAAAAATATCTTCTAAAGTAAGCTGCTGGCTCTGTTTTAATAAACGGTCACAGATTTCCTGCGGCAGGTCAACTAATTTTGCGTCCGCTTTCGAAACTTTAGCCACCATCAAATTGCGAAAATGTTCAATAAAATTAGTTAGGAATACTCCCGGGTCTTTGCCATCGTCAATAACTTCATTAAAAAGCTGTAAAGCTCCCTGCGGGTCTTTATGGATTATTTTATCCGTCAGCGCGAATAAAACATCCTGTTCCACCATCCCCAGCACAGAGATAGCATCTTTTAAAGAAACTTTACCCTTGGAAAAAGAAACTAACTGGTCTAAAACCGATTCCGCGTCTCTTAATGAGCCATCGCTGCTTTTAGCAATTGCCGCCAGCACCTCTTGATCCACGGAAATTTTCTCATCCTGGGCAATCTTTTCTAATTGAGCGATAATTTCAATAACTGTAATTCTCCTGAAATCCATACGCTGGCAACGCGAAACAATCGTCGACATTACCTTTTGCGGATGCGTAGTAGCAAAAATAAATTTTACAAACTCCGGGGGCTCTTCCAGGGTTTTTAGCAAAGCATTAAAACCATCCGGAGTTATCTGATGCACCTCATCGATAATATAAACCTTATATTTTCCATGGGTAGGTGAAAATTTTACGTTTTCCCGTAAAGCCCTGATTTCATCAATCCCGCGGTTAGACGCGCCATCGATTTCAATAACATCAAAGGCCCGGCCTTGGTTTATTTCTAAACATGACGGGCATTCCTGGCAAGGTTTTACTGTCGGGCCGTTTTTACAATTAAGCGCTTTAGCCAGGATCCTGGCAGTAGAAGTTTTGCCTACTCCCCTTGGCCCGGCAAATAAATAAGCATGCGCCAGGCGGTTTTTCTGGATGGCATTTTTCAGGGTGTTGACAATATGATTTTGCCCGACAATACTTTCAAAATCCTGCGGACGCCATTTTAATGCATAAACTGTATAAGCCATGGAATTAAGTAGAAAGGTTGTTATTTTTTATCTATCTGGATTTGCTGAACTTTTACGCCTTTTTCTGCCAAATACTCAAAAGCCCGCTTAATTTCATCTTCCTGGCCTTCGATGGTAAGAATTGACCATCCGGCATCCATAGAAAAAGAGGCTTCAATAATATTTAAGCTGATCTCAAAATTTTTGCAAAGATAACAAATTATGGATTCATCCTGCAAAGTACCCGGAAAAGTCAACCCAATGGACATCTTCATTATTATACTCCTTTTAAAATCGCGGCTAAAACTACTATCCCCATAATTATTTCAGTTATGCAAACAATCCTATTATATAGAAGAATTTATTAAAAAGCAAAGAATTAAAACAGGCTTGTTTCCTAGCTATCTATTTATAATAATTTAACTATGTAACATACTACAACACATACAGTTACGCCTGTGGGGGTACTTTCAGGATTACTTTATTTACTTCTTTTTCTGATAATGCCAGCTGGCTTAGGTTTTTGTAGCATCTGGCCAGGCTAAGGTTAATACCGCCGTCATCAGGGTTTATTTTTTCTTCTTTCTTCAGCGCCTTTATAGCTAGTTTATAATTACCCAGCTTTTCATAACAAAAACCCAATATCAAATATGCTTTACTACCCTGATAATTTAATTTTAAAGCTTCATTTATATTTTTAATGGCTTCTGGGTATTTATTCAGCTTAAAATATGCTTCGCCGATTTTTAGATAATCCCAAGCTCTCTGTTTGATGCTCAAAACTGTTCTCAAATCATTTTTGTATAACCATACAGCTTTATTTTCTTCTTCCCTGCTTCTTGCCTCTTGAACATCCCGGTTGATTAAAACTGCCTGCTTAAACAACTTGCGGCAGTAAACACAGTTAGCGCATTTGAAATTACAATAAAGCATCTTTTTAAAAATATTACTTTTAACCAGCGCACGGTAATCTACATATTCAAAATAAGCCAGCCCCGGGGAATCAAGCAAAGTTAAGAGATTACCGTTAAAATGCCTGTGCAGATAAGCTTTAAGGCAAAATTCAATTCTTTCAGTTGAAAAAACTCTTGTGGACAATTTATAGTAATCTACAAATTGGCTGTAATAACTTAATGCCTCCGGCGGGATAAAGGGTATGCGCAGTAATTTTAAAGGATGTTTCTTATATATATCCACACATAATTGATCCATCAAAACATCTGCTGCGGGATTTTTAGGCAGCCCGGCCCTGGTCGACAGATAATTATAATGGCTAATTCTGAAAGGGCAGCTATTCAGGCAGCCTTCGTTAAGCATTACGCGTATTTTAAGGCCGGTTTTATCCTTTATTTCTTTGATTAGCGAAAAATTACGGTTTATATCCCGGTCAATAGTTAAAACATCCACGCCTAAATCCTTAAAATATAAAGCCCGCTTAACCGTCCGGATATAACAATTAACCGACGATTCCAGGCTGATATCCTTTATTTCATTTTTGATCCGGCTGATATAAACAGGATTGGTAACTACTACAGATTTAAGGCCCAGGTTCTTTAATTTTTTTAGGTAATTTAATAAACTTTTAAATGCCGGCTCTTTTTTACCGAATTTTTTTTCAGCTGTGGCATTTAATAAAAGCTGAGGCGTAATATTTAAAGAGTTACATCGGGCAATGATTTCGGGGATCTGGTTCGGATAATCTTTAGATTGCCTGATATACCTTCCCGTTCCAAGGTAATGCTCAGGTATGGGAAAATAAAACGCCTGGATATTATTCTTATAAATACCCAGAAGATCCAATAACTTAATATCTTGATTATACCCTATTGAAAATTTCATAGAAGCAACCGGCAAACTTTGGTTATGCGTTTTAAATCGGCAGGAAAATATTTTTGATTAAATTACTAAAAAACTTAAGAAGATGTAGCAGAAGAAACCCACCGCGGGTTAGTCCACCAACCCTTACCCTGGCTTTCGCAATTTAGCATCGGAGTCCTAAATTGGTTGCCTTCGGAACCCAGCCTGCCCAAATCATGGCAGGAACAAGCTAACACTGCTTGTTCCGGATTAAGCTTCACCTGAGTGATGACCGGTTTAAATTTTAGTTTTTTTCCCATAATCTAATACCTCCCAAGAAGGTTCAGATTGGTTACTTTGGCGGAGAGGCTGGGATTCGAACCCAGGGACCCAGTTGCCCAGGTCAACTCATTAGCAGTGAGTTGCTTTCGACCACTCAGCCACCTCTCCAAAATTAATTTGCTTTCTTTCTTTTCTGTTTAAAGAATTCTTTTAATAAAGAGCTGCACTCTAACTCGAGGATCCCCTTACTGACTTTTATCCGGTGGTTTAACTTCTTATGGTTAACAATATTTACTACTGAGCCACACGCACCGGTTTTAGGATCCTTTGCCCCAAAAAATAAATTTTTGATACGCGCCAAAACTAATGCTCCGGCACACATCGCGCACGGCTCAATTGTAACATAGAGGCTAGCTTGGTTCAACCACTTTGTCCCTAAACAATTTGCCGCGCTGGTAATCGCGATTATTTCCGCATGCGCCGTTGGGTCTTTTAATCGTTCAATCTGATTATGCCCGCGGCCGATTATCTTACCTTCACTAACAATAACCGCGCCAACCGGCACCTCATCTTCGGCAAAAGCCTGCTGAGCTTCTTTTAGGGCCTCGGCCATATATATTTCGTCAATTTTTCCCAATTTTTATATTTCTTCGGCTTCTAATGCGATAGATTATCTCGATAATTTTAGTTGAATATAAAACTTTTAAAATACTTTTATTAAAGAAATTAATAAGTAAGAATAATTTGGGCGAATTTTTATACTTTTTCGGCTTGCCTAAACTAATGGTTTTTTCCGCCACAACGCGAATATTTAAAAAATCCTTGGCCAGCTTTATAATTTTAAAACCACATTCTTCTAATAGATTTTTTAGAGTAGCTGGAGTGTAAATAAAAAGATGGTTTGGCGACGGAGCAAGCCCCCAGCGATAAATACCCACGACAGAACAAGCATTAGGAACTTCGAGAAAAAGTTTGCCCCGGCTCTGCAGCAGACTTCTCAGCTTTAAAAGGCTTTGCCTGGGCTCTAAGAAATGCTCAAAGGTCTGAATTAGCAAAACAATATCAAAAAATTTTTCCGGGTGTTTTGTGTTAGCAAGAAAACCACATTCCACTTGCCCAAGCCCATGCTTAATCCTGGCTATTTCAGCCTGAGCCTGTCCCGGCTCAATACCCCAAAGATCAAAATTATCATTTTTAAAAAGTTTTAAGAGTTCACCTTGCCCGCAGCCGACTTCTAAAATTTTCAAAGAACCTTTTGTGCCCAGATTCTTTTTTACCCACCTGGCAATGGATAAATTCTTTCTTAAAACTGAATCAAAGTTATAATTTTTTGTATATAGATCCTGATAGAATTCGCCTGGTTTTACGTTTTGAATAAAAATAAGGCCGCAATTTTTACATAAAGCAAGGTGAATCGGCAGCTGCTCTAAAGCATGTAATTGACTGCCTCCACACAATTCACATTTGGTTTTATCCATAAAGTAACGGATAAATTAATTGCGCCCAGCAGGAATCGAACCTGCAACAACTTGCTCCGTAGGCAAGTGCTCTATCCAATTGAGCTATGGGCGCGTAATATTGCAATTAGTTTACCATATCTAAAAGATAAATCTATACGCTTTTAAGCAATTTTCCAGATAAGGTGTTTATACTGATCAAGCATGCGGTAGGTGTTAAAATGGCCGGCAACGCAAATACACTCAATCATCATATCTATCCAATCAGAACTGATATCCACTTTTTGCTGATGATTAGTTTTATAATATAAACTGACCATTTTTTCCAGCGCGCGATACAGCTCTTCAGAATCTTCATTCATCCGCAAATCAAATTCATTGCCTACGCTGTCTGCGCTATTTTGATAGCCAAAGAATGCGCCGATATTCCTGTCGGTTGCCTCAGCCACCCAGCCATCAACTGTGCTCATCTGTAAAACTCCGTTTAAAATCGCTTTCATCCCGCTGGTGCCGGAAGCCTCAAAAGGCGGCAGAGGATTATTCAGCCAGACATCAACACCAGAAGTAAGATTCTTACCTAAAGAAATGTCGTAATTCTCTAAAACAATTATTTTTAACTTATCGTAATCTACATTTAATTTATCCACTTTATCTAACATCTCGTTAATATAAGTAAAACCCAGGTTATCATTCGGATGCGCTTTACCCGCCAGGATAATTTGCAAAGGGCCGATTTCTTCGCTAATCCGGATTAATCTATTAATATCATGCAGAATAAGGCTTGGCCGCTTATACGCGGCTACTCTTCTGGCCCAGCAGATAGTAAATAAATCCCGGCTCAGTTTCCACTTCTCTAAAAATTTGCATAAATTAGCTTTATTTGATTGATGCGCCTGCCATAAAAGAGTGCGAAAATTTTCATCTTTTTTTAATTCAATTGCTTTAGCTAAAATCATCGGATTAGCTAAAAAATCAGGGAAGGTTTGCGGAAATTTATCAAAAACATCCTTAAACTGTTCCGAGATCCAGGTATGCAGATGCACCCCATTAGTAACATACTGTATCTGATCTTTATATTTAGGGAACTGAATATGCATAACCCTGGAGTGATTACGGGAAACTGCGTTCATCGCCGAAGATATATTCATGGAAAGCAAGGTAAGGTTGGCGCTTCCTGAACGTTCTTTGCCGAACCTTTCAATAATATCTGTATCTTCTTTATTTAACACTTTGTTCAAATCATCGAAAGAGAACCTATCGTGCCCGGCTTCAACCGGAGTATGGCAGGTATAAACAAATTTACTCTTTAAATTGTCAACCTCGTCTTTTGCCAATCCCCGGGCCTTAGCCACAAAAGCAAACACCGCATGCCCCTCATTAAGGTGATAGGTATCAATGTTATACCCTAAATCAGTTAACGCGCCGATCCCGCCGAAACCCAAAACTACTCTTTGTAATAATTTCAGGAACACATTGTCGCTGCGATAAAGCTGGTCAGTTAATTGCCGGGCGCGCTGGCTATTTTGCTCCAGGTTAGAATCCAGTAAAATTAAAGGCACAACCGAATTATGCTTATAACTATAAACATAATATTTCCAAAGCCGAAGATAAACATCTTCCGGCTTTAAAGAAATCTTGATCCGGTTTTTTAAAGGAATTAATCCGGGATAAGTATAGGGATCCCACTGCATCTTTTCCGGAGCCTGCCCGTATTTAAACCAAAACTTCTGCCGGAAGTAACCTGAACTCCAAAGAATACCTAATCCTACAGCCGGAAGGTTATAATCCGCCATAGTCTTTACCGTATCTCCGGCTAAAACACCCAGGCCTCCGCTATAGATAGGCAGGTCAATAATATTATTCTGCTGCAGCGCAAAAAAATAATCCGCTACGCGGTAATTGGAAAAAACCGCGTTTTCCGGAAGCTTATTGCAGGGATTAAGCGGGATTTGACTGGAAAATTTATTATAAAAACTGGTGGCCAGGCCATACTCCATGGAAAAATAAGCAATGCAGCGCTGATTGTTTAAGCGTAACCTCTTTTCCGCTTCAACAATAGCCTCTAAAGGCATGCCAAAATAAACATTATCCCTTATATCTTTGGCATAATGGCCTTCGGGGTCATCGACCTGCACCAAAGAATAAAACTCATCAATCAGGCTATTTAAAGGCATTTCACCACCTAAAATGCAGATAAATTCTTCCCCAACCCTTATCTGTTTTCTCTAATCGTGAATAAATTTTACGGATTTCTTTTTTATTCAAAAAATTAAGGATGCGCTTTTTCACGCTATC
>JAQTRA010000049.1 GCA_028712045.1 Candidatus Omnitrophota bacterium
AATTATCAACAACCAGAGTTGCTTAATAAATTACAATTAGTTCAGCAAAACCGGATCCAGCGTGTTTATAAAATTGTTGAAAATCTCAAAGAATCAGGAGTAAAGCTTAACGCGCAGACTGTTTTTAATATTTCCGGCCGGGGCACAGTAGGCAGGATGCATATTGCCCGGGCGCTGCTGTTGGATGGCTGGGTTAATTCTACGGCTGAGGCATTTCGTAAATATATCGGGGACAATTCACCGGCTTATGTTTGCGGTTTTCGTTTATCGGTGCTGGAAGCGATAAAATTAATTAAAGATGCCGGTGGAGTGGCTGTCTTAGCGCATCCGTATATGTTAGCTAACGATGAAGAGTTAATCACTGAGTTTGCCGGTTATGGGTTACAAGGCCTGGAAGTGCATTATCCGGAGCATTCTCAGTCACAGGTTAATTTTTATTTGGAACTGGCTAAAAAATTAGGCCTGTTAGTTACCGGGGGATCTGATTTTCACGGAAGCGTAAAACCAGATATAAAATTAGGCACAATTAAAATACCTTTTGAATTAGTGGAAAAATTACGTTTGGCTAAAAAATCATGAAAAGAGACGATGAGTATTATATGCAGTTAGCTCTGAAATTGGCGCTTAAGGCCAAAGGAAAAACATTCCCTAATCCTTTAGTCGGTGCCTTAGTAGTTAAAGAAGATAAAATTGTTGGCCAGGGTTTTCATGCTAAAGCGGGGCTAGCGCATGCAGAAATTATTGCTTTAGATCAGGCCGGTAATCAAGCCAAGAAAGCGACTTTATATGTTACGCTGGAGCCGTGCGCGCATACCGGAAAAACTCCTCCTTGTGTTAACCGGATTATTCAAAGCGGAGTTAAAGAAGTAGTGGTCGGGATGATTGATCCTAATCCGTTGAATAATGGTAAAGGGATTATGCTGCTTAAACAAAGTAATATTAAAGTTAGGGTAGGGGTTTTGGCGGACCAGCTAGGCTTGATAAACGAAAATTTTATAAAATATATTACTACCGGGCTTCCTTTGGTTACGGTTAAAGTCGGGCAATCTCTGGACGGCCGCATTGCTACCTACAGCGGCGATTCTAAATGGATAACTTCAGATAAGTCGCGCGCTTACGCGCATAAAATACGCAAGGATTACGCTGCGATTATGGTGGGAGTAAATACGGTGATGCGGGATAACCCGCGCTTAAATGCCTGGTTTTCTAAGCAACAGCCAATTAAAATAATCGTGGATAGCAATTTAAGCACGCCTGAAAATGCCAATATTTTTGCCGATAACAGCCAGGTGATCATTATAACTTTACCCAGCCGGCCCGGCCAGGAAACAGATAACCGTAAGCGATTGTTTGAAAAAGCAAAAGTAATTGAGGTCAAAGAGAAATTTGGCCAGATTAATTTGCGGGATGCTTTAAGAAAGCTCAGCCGGTTGAAAATAGCGGATATCCTTGTTGAAGGAGGGGGTACATTAATCGGCTCTCTTTTTGATGAAAAATTAGTGGATAAAGTTTTGTTTTTCATCAGCCCAAAGATTATCGGCGGCAAAGACGCTGTTTCTTCGGTAATGGGTAAAGGGGTAAAACGCGTAGACCAGGCAATAAAGTTGCGCGATATAAAGTTTAAGCATTTTGCTGAGGAGTTGCTGGTCCAGGCAAATATAAAATAAATGTTTACCGGCATCATTGAAGAGCTAGGAAAAGTTAAAAGAATTACCCAAACCGGGAGGATGAAGCTTCTTGAGATTTCTGCCGGTAAAACTCTGTCAGAGGTTAAAATTGGCGAGAGCATAGCGGTTAATGGAGTATGCCTCTCCATAGTTGCTGTTCAGGATAGCTCTTTTAGTTTTGAAGTTATGCCGGAGAGTTTTAATAACACTAACCTTGGCCTGCTTAAGATCGGCGAGCAGGTAAATTTGGAACGCAGCCTTAAGTTAGGGGACAGGGTTTCCGGGCATTTTGTCAGCGGGCATATTGATTGTTTGGGCCTGGTGCGCAGGAAATCTTTGCGTAACGGAAATTTGGAATTTGCTATTGCTATTTCGCCATTATTTCTGAAATATTGCCTGCCTAAAGGGTCTATATCTTTGGATGGCATAAGCCTGACTTTATCCGATAAGCGGGCCAATATCATCAGTGTTTGTATTATTCCGCACACTTTTCAGAATACCACTTTAAGTTTTAAAGGCCCGGCCGATAAATTAAACGTGGAATTCGACATCCTCGCTAAAAAAACAACTGTTTAATCCTTTCTGTTATTGCGTAAGCTATAAATTTTTGCTATACTTAATAACATTCCAGATGTAACGGGGCGTGGCTCAGTTTGGTAGAGCGCAGCGTTCGGGACGCTGAGGTCACAGGTTCAAGTCCTGTCGCCCCGACTTAAACGAGCAGATGATTTACGGAGCCGAAGGCGAAGGTAAATCATAGGCGCAAGCCGTCTGCGAGTTTAATCCTTGCGAGCAAGCGCGAGCGAGGATTAAAATCCATGAAAAAGCAACTCCATCTTTATTATTCAGGCCGGGTTCAGGGTATAGGATTTCGTTATACTGCCCAAGATATTGCCGGCTCTCTTAAGGTTTGCGGTTGGGTTAAGAACTTATCTGACGGCCGGGTAGAAATTTTAGCGGAATCAGAAGAAGAAATACTTAAGGTTTTTCTTGAGCAAATCAATCAGCATTTTTCTCGTTATATAGCAGATACAACTGTAAATTGGCTTGCGGCTGGTGGAGAATTTCGTGATTTCCAGGTGAAATTCTAATCTCATTTTACCCGATAGATGTCTAATTCAATTGAAAAAGAAATCGAGGAATTAAGAGGCAAACTTAGGCGCCATGAGCATCTTTATTATGCTTTAAGCCAGCCGGAGATTTCGGACAAAGAGTATGATGATTTAATTATCAAATTAAAATCATTAGAAGATAAATATCCGCAGTATCAAAGCAGTGATTCCCCTACCCAGCGTTTAAGCGGCGGCATAAGCGAGGGTTTTAAAACAGTAAAGCATAAAGTTGGGATGTTTTCTTTAGATAATACTTATTCCATCGAAGAGTTAAAAGCCTGGGATGGGCGCGTGCGTAAGGGGCTAGGTAAAGATGCTATTTTTGATTATGTTGTTGAGCTAAAAATTGATGGCGTAAGCGCGAATTTAACTTATGCCGGCGGTAAATTAATTTTGGCGGCTACCCGGGGAGATGGCTCTACCGGGGAGGACGTTACCGTAAACATAAAGACTATCCGCTCTATACCTTTAGTTTTAATGGGCCGGGACCTTCCGGATTTAATTGAAATCCGGGGTGAAGTTTATATGAATAAACAGGATTTTTTAAAGGTTAATCAACAGCGTGAGAATAATGCTGAAGTCCTTTTTGCTAATCCCCGCAATGCTACCAGCGGGTCATTGAAATTGCTGGATAGTAACCTGGTGGCCAAACGGCAGCTTAATTTTTTTGCACATTCTTTAGGCGCTTACCAGGGAAAGCCTATAGCTACCCAGTGGGAATTTTTAGGATTGTTAAAAGAGTCAGGCCTTTGTGTGGATAAACATTCTGCGCTTTGCCCGGATATTAAGTCGGTAATCGACTATTGTTTAAAGTGGAAGAATAAAAGAGACCAGGTAAATTACGAAATTGATGGAATAGTCATTAAATTAAATAGCTTGGAATATCAAAAAGATTTAGGTTTTACGGCTAAGAGCCCGCGTTGGGCAGTGGCTTATAAGTTCCCGGCGCGCCAGGCAACCACAGAAGTTTTAGAAATTAAAGTTAATGTTGGCCGTACTGGAGTAATCACTCCGATTGCTGTGCTTAGGCCGGTTGAATGTTCTGGCGTAGTGATTAGCAATGCTACGTTACATAATTTTGATGAAATAAAAAGGCTTAAAATTCGGGTGGGTGACCGCGTGCTTATCCAGCGTGCGGGGGATGTGATCCCTAAAGTGGTCAAGGTGGTTCAGCAGCTTGGATCAAAGGAATATGTCATACCGCTGCGCTGTCCTGCCTGTAAAGAAAAAATTGTAAAAGTTAAAGATGAAGATGTAGCTTACCGTTGCCTGAATCCTGATTGTCCGGCGCAACTGGAGCGTGCGCTGCTGCATTTTGCCAGCCGGGATGCGCTGGATATCGAAGGTTTAGGCGAGGCAGTGATTAATCAGCTGGTTAAAATGAAGTTATTGAAGAGCTTAGCGGATGTATTCAAACTTAAAAAAGATAATCTGCTGGCTTTGGATTTATTTAAAGAAAAAAAAGCAAATAATTTATTAGCGGCGATTCAGAAAAGCAAGAATCAGCCTTTGGCGCGTTTGATTTTTGCTTTAGGAATACGTCACGTCGGCCAAAAAGCCGCTTATACCTTAGCGCAGGAATTTCTGACCATGGAAAAGCTAATGCAGGCAAAGTTTGAAGATTTATGCTCGATACCGGAGATTGGCGTGGTTATGGCCGCTTCAGTGATTGATTATTTTAGCCTCACTCAAAGTAAGAAATTAATCCAGGAATTAAAAGATCAAAAAGTTAATCTGCGCCAGGATACTGCCAAGATTAAGAAAAATCAATTAACCGATAAGGTAGTAGTCTTTACCGGAGAACTTAAAGAATTTTCGCGTCGGCAGGCCGGCGAGTTAGTGCGTTTATCCGGAGGAAAGTTTTCTTCCAGTGTAAGCAAAAATACTGATTTTTTAGTAACTGAAGTTAAAACCGGGGTAAAATTTGAAAAAGCTAAAAAGTTCGGAATAAAAATAGTCGGAGAAAAAGAATTTAAGGAGATGCTTAAATGAAATTAAAAAAAATTGTAGTAGTTTCTTTATTCTGCGTGGCCTTGATTAATTTAATCGGTTGCGAATCTTTCGCGCGAAAATTTACCCGTAAATCCAAGAAACCTGACCAGCCGGTAGAAATGGTTTTAGTCCCGGAAGAGTATAAAGGGCCGAATATGAGTAAAGAGGAGCTTTACCGGCAATATTTTCTTTTTTGGAAAGCCTGGCAGGATGAACTGATTAGCTCTCTTAAGTATAATGCCAGTTTAAAAAAGAAAATAGATTGCGCTAAAGAAGCGCTTAAGAATTTGATCAATATGCAAAAGCTGCTGGTTGAGGCGGCACAAAAGAACTTTTCTCCTTATATCGCCAGGTCAAATGATCTGATTTCCGATATGCAAAAAGATGTTTACGGCACAAGTAACGACCGCAACATTCAAACTGCGGAGCATCTCAAATCAGATATTCAGAGAGGTTTTATTTATCCGAAAATCAGGAATTATTTGCGATGATTTTAGAAACTATTAAAGTAGGGCCGATGCAGGTTAATTGCTATGTACTGGCTTGCGCTAAAGGTAAAGGGGCGATTATTATTGACCCGGGCGCCGAGGTAAAAAAAATAAAAGCTGTTTTAGAAAAACATGAATTAAATCCGGCTATGGTGATTAACACTCATGGGCATTATGATCATATCGGCTGTGATGATAAGTTTGGAGTGGATATCCACGTACACAAAAATGATCTGGTTATGCTTTTAGATGCCCAGCTGAATTTTTCTGCTGTATTTTCGCTAGCTTACACCGTCAAATCTCAGATCAAGGCTTTGGAAGATAAACAGATTATTAAGTTAGATTGTTTAGAACTGGAAGTGATTCATTTGCCGGGACATACTCCGGGAGGAATCGGCCTCTTAATGAGAAAGCCGCAAGCTGGTATTGTTTTTACTGGCGATACATTGTTTTACTCAGGCGTAGGCCGGACAGATTTACCACAAGCAAATCAGTTACAACTTGAGCAATCAATTAGGGAGAGATTGTTTGTTTTACCTGATCAAACCAAGGTTTATCCCGGGCATGGCTGGGAAACAACCATCGGCGATGAGAAGAAGAACAATCCATTCATAGTTTAAATGAAAGAACTCATTGATTCGTTTTTAGATTATCTTTCAGTTGAGCGTGGCCTGGCCAAAAATACGATTACGGCCTATCGTGAAGATCTGAATATCTATTTGGATTTTATTTCTTCGTGCGGCATAAATGCTCTTTCTAAAATAACCAAGAATGATATTACTGAATTTATGCTTTTTGAAAAGAATAAAGGGATATCGCCCATTAGCATATCGCGCCGGTTAGCCGCCATACGGATGTTTCACCGTTTTTTAGCCAGGGAAAGGATACTAAAAACTGACCCGACTACCCTGATTGATTCGCCTAAGCTTTGGAAGAAAGTCCCGGATACGCTTTCTTTAAATGAAGTAGAGTTGTTGATCGCCCAACCTGATCCGCGTAATTTTCAGGGAGCCCGGGACAGGGCAATTTTAGAATCTCTTTATGCTACCGGCATGCGTGTATCTGAGGCCACCAATCTTAAAGCGAGTAATATAAATTTAGATATTGGTTTCCTGCGTTGTATCGGCAAGGGTAACAAAGAACGGGTTATCCCCTTAGGCAAGAAAGCGATTCAGAGTATTAAAAGATACCTGGAGTTCAGCCGTTTGCATTTTTTAAAGAAGAAAACTTCGGAGTTTCTTTTTATTAATCGTTCAGGAAACAAGATATCCCGGCAATCCATCTGGAAATTAATTAAGCAGTATGCTTTACAGGCAAGGATAAAAAAACCGATAAAAGTACATACTTTAAGGCATTCATTTGCGACGCATTTATTAGAAAGAGGCGCGGATCTGCGTTCGGTTCAGGAGATGCTTGGCCACTCGAATATTTCGACCACCCAGATTTATACGCATATCGATAAGGACCGGCTTAAGTCGATTCATAAAATGTTCCATCCCCGGCCGTAGTAAGAGCAGGAATAGGTAAGCTATGAAAAAATATTTAAAAAATCTGCCTCAAGAAATAAAATATCTGATTAACGCAGCTCAAAAGGTTTCCGGTGAAACCAAGATGCCGGCTTATCTGGTGGGCGGGTTTGTGCGTGATTTAATCCTCGGGGTCAAGAACTTTGATTTAGATATTACGGTTGAAGGAAGCGGCATACTTTTTGCGGATAAACTGGCTAATCAGCTAAAAGCAAAATTAAATATCCATGAACGGTTTGGAACGGCCACATTAATTTTAAAAAATGGCACAAAAATTGATG
>JAQTRA010000050.1 GCA_028712045.1 Candidatus Omnitrophota bacterium
TTCCGATCTCGGATTTTGTCGGTAAAAATATCCCTACTTCCAAAAGAGAATCCGTAGAAGTATATTTGCAGGAATCGGATAATTTTGATGAAGTCTTAATCGCGGAGAAGGAATAATGCCCTGGACAAAAAAAGATCTTTTAGGCCTGGAGTATTTAACGCCCGAAGAGATCGAGCTGATTTTAGATACCGCGGAATCTTTTAAAGAGATTTCTACGCGCGAGATTAAAAAAGTCCCGGCTTTGCGCGGCAAAACCGCGGTCAATCTATTCTACGAACCATCCACGCGCACCCGGGTATCTTTTGAAGTAGCCGCTAAAAGGCTTTCTGCCGATGTAATTAATATTGCCACTGAAACTTCCAGTGTGCGTAAAGGAGAGACCCTGATTGATACCGGTAAGAATATTCAGGCGCTTAAAGCCAATATAATTATTATGCGTCATAACTATTCCGGGGCGGCAAATATGCTGGCCCGCGCTTTAGATATCAGCGTAGTTAATGCCGGTGACGGTTGGCATGAGCATCCGACGCAGGCGCTTCTGGACATGTTTACTTTAAAAGAAAAGCTCGGCAAGATCAAAGGTTTAAATGTTGCCATTGTCGGCGATATCGCGCATTCCCGGGTCGCGCGTTCAAATATCTGGGGTTTAACTAAATTAGGCGCGCTGGTTACAGTTTGCGCACCGGCAATTTTGCTTCCGGTGGGAATAGAAAAAACCGGAGTCAAGATTTCCAGTAATATTGATGAAGCCCTGGCCAACGCTGATGCGGTAAATGTCTTAAGGATGCAATTCGAACGGGATGAAGGCGCGGCATTTCCGGAACAGTTGGATTATTATAAAAAATTTGGGATTACCGAAGAAAGATTAGCTAAGGCCAAGAAAAATATAATCGTGATGCATCCCGGCCCGATTAATCGCGGGGTGGAGATGTCTAGCGAAGTGGCTGACGGGGCAAATTCAGTAATTTTAGAGCAGGTAACTAACGGCATTGCCGTGCGAATGGCAGTTTTATTCTTAGTGGCGCAAGCCGGGGAAGTAAAAAAATGAGCATTTTAATTAAAGGCGGCAGAATAATTGATCCGGCAAACAAAATTGACGCAGTTTTGGATGTTTTAATTGAAGGTAATTTAATAGCTAAAGTAGCTAAAAATATCAAAGCGCCGGCGGATTTAATCATTGATGCTACGGATAAAATTGTTGCTCCGGGAATTATTGATCTGCATGTGCATCTGCGCCAGCCCGGCCGAGAAGATAAGGAAACAGTAGCCAGCGCCACAGCAGCTGCGGCAAAAGGCGGAGTAACAACTGTTTTAGCCATGCCGAATACTCACCCGGCAATGGACTGCCCGCAGAACATTGAGTTATTAAAGAAAATAATTCAAAAAGACGCAAAAATTAATGTACTTACCTGCGGGACAATTACCCTGGGCCGCTTAGGCCAGGAATTAAGCGATATTTTAGCTTTAAAAAAATCCGGCGTAGCCGCTATTTCTGACGATGGGTCTTCGGTAGATAATGATGCCTTAATGGGCGAGGCATTAAAAAAAGCAAAACAGGCCGGCCTGCTAACTATCTGCCACAGCGAAGATAAAAAACTTTCCGGAAAAGGAGTAATTAATTTAGGGTTTAATTCTACGCGCCTGGGTTTACGCGGCATATCTAATGAATCAGAATACAAAAGAGTGCAGCGGGATATTGAATTAGCCGAAAAAACCGGCGCCGGCGTGCATATTGCTCACGTAAGCTGTAAAGAATCGCTAGAGATAATTGCTCAAGCTAAGAAAAAAGGCATTCAAGTCACCTGTGAAACCGCTCCGCATTATTTTGCTTTGTCCGAAGAGGATATCGTTGACTATGACACCAATATGAAAATCAATCCGCCCTTAAGAGCCAAAGCAGATGTAGCCGCAATCAAAGCCGGGCTTAAAGATAAGACTATAGATGCCATTGCTTCGGATCATGCCCCGCACACGGAAAATGAAAAAGATATTGAATTTGACCGCGCGGAATTCGGAAAAATTGGCCTGGAATCCGGATTAGCCGTAAGCATTATGGAACTAATTGATAAAAAAATATTAAGCTGGCTGGAATTGTTTGAAAAAATAGCGGTAAACCCGGCCAGGATCTTAGGTATTGATAAAGGTACGCTGAGTGTTGGTGCCGATGCGGATATAATTGTTATTGATGCCGGCCGGGAATTTATCCTGGAGAAAAAAAGCATTGTTTCCAAATCCAAGAACTCCCCGTTTATCGGGAAAAAAGTAAAAGGGTCAGTCGAGTATACGATTTATAACGGTAAAGTAGTTTATCAAAGATAACTATGGAATTTATCGCCGATTTACATATTCACTCTAAATATTCCCGCGCCACCAGCCGGGATATGGATGTTAAAAATTTAGCTCTTTGGGCTAAATTAAAAGGGATCACACTGATGGGTACCGGCGATTTCACGCATCATCTGTGGTTAGAAGAATTAAAGCATACTTTAGAAGATTGCGGCAATGGCTTATTTATTCACGGCGGTGTTTATTTTATGCTGACTGCCGAGGTGAGCAGTATTTACTCTAAAAATGGCCGGACTTACCGGATCCACAATTTAATTTTCAGCCCTTCATTTAAAAGCGTAGATAAAATAAATGAAAAGTTAAGCCGGATAGGGAATCTGGCCAGTGACGGCCGGCCGATCTTAGGCCTAGATGCCGTGGAATTAGCGCGGATCGTATTTGATATTGATGAAAACTGCATGATCGTCCCCGGGCATATCTGGACACCCTGGTTTTCGGTGTTTGGCTCGATGTCCGGATTTGATAAGATTGAAGATTGCTTTGAAGAGCAAACCGCAAAAATTTTCGCTTTGGAAACCGGGCTAAGCAGCGATCCGGCGATGAATTGGCGCTTGAGCGCTTTAGACAGGTTTACCTTAATTTCCAACAGTGATTCGCATTCGCCGCAGAGAATCGGCCGCGAAGCCAATGTTTTTAATTGCGATTTAGATTATCAAACTATCCGCGAAGTTTTAAAAACAAAAGATAAAACAAGATTTTTGTATACCTTAGAATTTTTTCCCGAAGAAGGTAAATATCATTATGATGGGCATCGGCTTTGCGGGGTGCGTTGGGCGCCCGGCCAAACCAAGCAGAATAATGGTAAGTGCTCCAAGTGCGGTAAGCCGGTAACTATCGGCGTAGTCAACAGAGTAGAAAAACTTGCTGACCGGCCAGAAGGGTTTAAGCCGGAAAACGCAATTCCTTTTAAGAATCTGATTTCCTTTGATGAGATAATTGCTGAAATTAAAGGTGTAGGCAAGGCTTCGTTAAGTGTAGCCAGGGAATACCGCGGTTATCTGGCAAAATTCGGGACAGAGTTTGATATATTGCTCAGAGCTTCGAAAGAAGAGCTGCTCAAGGGTTTACCCGCTAAGATTGCGGAAGGAGTTTTGCGCGTGCGCCAGGGAAAAGTTAATATTCAACCAGGCTACGATGGCGAGTACGGCACAATCTCTATATCTGAAAACGGCAAACCAGAGCAAAGCGAGCAACAGTTAAGTTTATTTTAGATACGCCCCTGTAGCGCAATGGATAGCGCATTAGCCTCCGAAGCTAGTGGTACAGGTTCGACTCCTGTCAGGGGCAAATAATATAAAAAAGCTAAAGTGGGTTAAAAATACCTAAATTTAGCGGTTATTGCAGTTAAAGTGGCTTTAGCGTTATGTTTTTAAGGTAAAAGTGGAGTATTGGTACCACTAAAGCAAATTGAAAAGCTTAAAGGAGAGGTCAATAATGAAAGCTATTTTAGTCTTAGAAGATGGAAAAAGTTTTCAGGGGGAAAGCGCCCAAGCCGGGGAACGCTTCGGAGAATTAATTCTTAACACCGCAGTAGTTGGCTATCAGGAGATGCTTACTGACCCGGCTAATGCTGGTAAAATTCTCGTATGTACTTATCCTTTGATTGGAAATTATGGGGTAGCGCCTAAGTTTAATGAATCCGATAAAATTTGGGTCAGTGGTTTAATCACTAAAGAAATAAGCCGGATCTACTCTAATTGGCAAGCTAAAGATAGCCTAGATAATTTTCTTGAAATTCAGAATAGTTTAGCAATTTACAATCTGGATACCCGGACCCTGGCGGTGCACTTGCGGGAAAAAGGGCCTTTATGCGCCATGATTTCAACTAATGAACTTGATCCCAAAAAACTTCTGGAAAAATTAAATAAAATTAAAAAACAACCCGCGCAAACTCTTCTAGCGGAGGTATCGGTTAAAAAACAAAAGGTTTTAGGCCGGGGCAAAAAAATAGTTGTTTTAGATTTAGGGGTAACGGCTAGTTTACTTAAACAACTAGAATTATTGGGTTATTCAGTAAATATACTGCCTTACAATACTACGGCCAAACAGATTTTAGCCCTCAAACCCAAAGGTTTGGTTATTTCTAATGGCCCGGAAAATGATCTGGGGTTAAAAGAGGTAGCGGAAAATTTAAAACCGCTCATCGGTAAATTGCCTATATTAGGAGTAGTTACGGGCTGGCAGGTTCTCGCCACGGCTTTAGGCGTAAAATTAACCCGCTTGAAATTGGGGCATCGCGGTGTAAATTATCCTCTGGCCAGGCCAGGGACGTTTAAGGGTGAGATCACCGCCCAGAATCACGGGTATGTTACTGAGTTTGATGCTTTACGTAAAATTAAAGAAATCAAAGTTACCGCTTATAATTTAAATGACCATACGGTTGAAGAGGTGGAAAGTAAAAAATTAAAATTTATCGGGGTCCAGTATAATCCGGTTACTGCGGGTTTTAGCCAAGTTAATCCAATATTAAATAAATTTAATAAACTTTTGAGCACCCGGCGCTAATCGGTCTTGCGCCGGTGTGTGTTTGTACCCAAGGAGCTAAAAATGCCAAGAAGAAAAGATATCAAGAAAGTTTTAATGATCGGTTCCGGGCCGATAGTTATTGGCCAGGCTTGTGAATTTGATTATTCCGGTTCTCAGGCTTGTAAAGCCTTAAGAGAAGAAGGTTATCATACTATTTTAGTCAACTCTAACCCGGCAACGATTATGACTGACCCGGAGATGGCGGATGTTACTTACATCGAGCCCTTAACTTTAGAAGTGCTGACAAAAATCATTGCCAAAGAAAGGCCGGACGCAATTTTACCCACGCTCGGCGGCCAAACCAGATTGAATCTAGCCTTCTTTTTGATGAAACAGGGAATACTTAAAAAATATAAAGTTGAATCCATTGGTTCTTCGGTAGAGGCGATCTCTTGCGCGGAAGACCGGGAGATTTTTAAGAAAGCCATGCAGGAGATTGGCATTGATGTGCCCAAAAGCGGCATTGCCACATCAGTTAAAGAAGGAATGAAAATTGGCTTACAGATTGGATTCCCTTTAATTCTGCGTCCGGCCTACACTTTAGGGGGCAGCGGGGGAGCCATCGCCTATAACCATGAAGAGCTGGAAAAGTTTTTAGCTAAAGGATTAGAGGTCAGCCCGGTGCATCAAATTTTAGTTGAGCAGTCAGTTTTAGGATGGAAGGAAATTGAGTTTGAAGTAATGCGCGACTGCGCCGACAATGTCATTATAATTACTTCGATGGAAAATGTTGACCCCATGGGCGTGCATACCGGTGATAGTATCGTGGTTGCCCCGGCGCAGAGCTTAACTGCCGAGGAGTATACTAACTTTGTTAATTTATGTAAAAAGATTATCCGCCGGATCGGGATCTCCGGAGGGGGAGCAAATATTCAGTTTGGCCAGAATCCGGATAATGGCAAAATCGTAATTATCGAAGTTAATCCGCGGCTTTCCCGCTCTTCAGCTTTAGCTTCCAAGGCTACCGGTTTTCCCATTGCCAGGATCGCGACAAAATTAGCCGTAGGATTAACTCTGCCGGAAGTAATGAATCAGGTTACCAGTAAAACCACCTCTTTTTTTGAGCCGACAGTAGATTATTGCGTATTTAAAATCTGCAGGTTTACTTTTGAGAAATTCCCGCTGGCTGAACGCGTGTTGAATACTTCCATGAAAGCAGTTGGCGAGGCGATGTCTATCGGCAGGAATTTTAAAGAGGCAATGCAAAAAGGTATCCGCTCCCTGGAAATTAAACGTTTTGGTTTTGGCGCTGACGGTAAGGACAAAATTACTGACCAGATGTTAGAAAATCCCGGAAGCATTTTACTTAAGCAAATTAAAGATAAGGTAAGCGTCCCCAATGATGAAAGGCTTTTTTACTTACGCTATGCAATAAAAGCCGGCCTCAGCCTGGATGAATTGTATAATCTAAGCCGGATTGACCGTTGGTTTTTAGATAATATGAAACAGCTGGTGGAATTAGAAGATCAGATTAAAAAATATAAAAATAAAAATATCGAGGATGAGCCAAATATTCCTTTAGAATTATTTTTGCAAGCAAAAGAAGATGGATTTTCTGATATCCAGCTTGCTTTTTTGTTAAATGCCAAGGAGGGTAAAGTGAGGCAGCTACGTAAAAAAAATAATACCAAAACCGTGTATAAATTAGTCGATACCTGCGCCGGAGAGTTTAACGCTAAGCAACCGTATTTTTACTCGACACAGGAAACTAAAGATGAGAGCCGGCCCAGTAATAAGAAAAAAGTAGTGATTTTAGGCGGTGGCCCGAATCGGATCGGCCAGGGCATTGAGTTTGATTATTGCTGCTGCCATGCGGCCTACGCCTTAAAGGAAGAAGGTGTAGATAGTATTATGGTCAATTGTAATCCGGAAACAGTCTCTACGGATTATGATACTTCCGACAGGCTTTATTTTGAACCACTTACTTTTGAAGATATCATGAATATTGTGGAATTAGAAAAGCCGCTGGGAGTAATTGTGCAGTTTGGCGGCCAGACTCCGATCAACTTAGCTGTGGCTTTACGAAAAGCCGGGGTAAATATCTTAGGCACCAGCGCAGAAAATATTGATATTGCCGAAGACCGTAAACGTTTCAAGCAGATGATTGAAAAATTAGGGTTGCTGCAACCAAATAGCGGAACAGCTTTTACTTTTGAAGAAGCCAAAAAGGTAGCTAACTCTATTGGCTATC
>JAQTRA010000051.1 GCA_028712045.1 Candidatus Omnitrophota bacterium
AACTGAAAAATCCCCCCGGATTACCTTAGCCTTAAGGCCTAATCTATTGATCAATAATTTAAGTTTCTCAGTTGTAAAATATAACTGTTTAGTTTGATCCTGAAAAGCTTTGTAATCCGTTGCCTCAAGCCACCGGGCAAAAGCTGTACGCAACAGTACCCCGGCGTAACCCTCACGAAGGCTTAGAAAATAAGAACATAGCGCATCCCAAAAAAATCCCCAGATTTTTCTTTCTAAAGGTAAATCTGCGATCAGCATCCGGGCTCCGGGGGAAACTATTTTTCTTACCGAAGAAATTAACTTTTCCAACTCACCCATATCCTGGTAATACTGAACTACGCTCACGCATAAAACGATTGAAAATGGGCCAGCATACTCCTCTAAATTAGCATAATCATCTTTTCTTAAATGCCCCACTCTTACATTCAGATGCTTTCGGCACCTTAAGGAACAGATATCTACAAATTGCTTGGCAACATCTAACGCATAGATACTTTTAACTGAAGGCGCCAGCATGGCCTCGACATAACCCGGGCCACAGCCAATATCCAAAACAGAGTCACTTTTTTTGAATTCCATAACCCGGCTGGCTGATTTGCTGAATAATCTGGCATTTATCTGCCAAAGAGGCGAATCTTTCCAGAAGCTATCCTGGTTCCAGTAATCAATCCAATTTAAACATTTATTTTCTAAATCAGCTTCCATTTATATTATATCGTAATAATCCACAGATACCCTGGGAGCAGGGTCTTCATAAATCAGGGTTTTCCCCTGGTCTAATTCTGCAATTTTATTTAACTCAGCTAAGCTATTCTTAAGTAACCAAACCTTTTCCGCCGGCCAATCGTTTATATGAAAAACCCAGTATTTTGCGCCGAATTTTCTCAAATTATGAATTGTTCCTAAAGACAATTTTTTGTCTTCAGGATAAAATATATACCTATTGATAACATGGGGCTGATGCGAGGCATACCCTTTAACAAATGGTTTTTTGTGGTACAAACGAGAAAATAAAATATACCCCAGTGAATTATCTGAAGAAGTCCGCTGCTCCATCTCACCAGGATAAGATGTAAGCTCTAAGACTGCCCCCTGATCCGGAATGTTTTTAAGGAAAATATCAGTTTCCCGGGGTGCCCATTTATACGGCGACAAATTACTAAAATTTGGCATTCGCAATCCCGGGCTTAATTCCAGAAAAGCCATAAACATCAATATTGCCAGATAAGTTTTTAACCTGCGGCTGGCCGTATATTTAGATAGAAATACAGCCACCGCTACGGACAAAGTAAAAGAAAATATTAACCCCCAGCGGGCAGTTGCGTGAATGCCGGAAAAACCAGAAACATGATATTGCAGAAAAGCTACCGGAGAAGCAACTACCAGTTTATTCCCGGTTAAATAATAAGGGCCAAAAGCAAAAAATCCGAATAAAAGCGCACTTAAAAGCAGAAAAAAATCCAACTGCTTTACAGCTAACCTAATTTTATTGCGTAAAGTATAAATAACCATCCCGGCAATAATGTAATATAGATAAGTCGATCCCACAGCTAAGCAAGGCAAAAGATACTCAAGTTGCATACATCTGGCTTTAAGTGCGTGCATATTTAAAAATGCCAACAAACTAGAACCGACAATTGTCATAATAAAAACATATTTTGTATATTTATTGGCTTTGCCCAAGAAAATTGGCTCTTTGAGCCTGAGGATAAAAATAATCAGGCCGCTAAAAAGCAAAGAAAGCGCCACCCCGATTGAAGTTTCTCCTTTGGCCTGAATTTTAAGGTACTCCCAGAAGTGAGTATCGACGATTGGGTTAAACGGAGCATTTGGCCAACTCCGATAAATCAGATTAGGCCAATTTGAAGCAAACAGATAAAAAGACTCATAATTACGGTAAAACCCGAATTTTTTATAAGTAAAATACATGGAACCTAATACCACCCCGGCAATTATACTCGAAAGGATAAGTGCAATTAATAACGCCAGCAGGGTTTTTTTTGAGTGGTTATTGTATAAAAGATTCCACCCTGTAAACAGGCACAAAAACAACCCGCCCATCACAAAGATATGCGCGGAAGACCAGGCTAAATATCCGAAAAGAATACCCCCCAAGACACCCCAATATAATTTTGAGGTTGAAAATATCTTCAGGGTTATTATCCCCAGCAAAGGAACTAAAAAGAAAACCCAAAACCCATATTGCCCCGAGGTTAAGATCAGGCTGATGCCGGACAGGCAAAACGTAGCTCCGGCACAAAATGCCCAGATTTTTTTGCCCCCCAGCATTTTTACAAAATAATATGTAGAGATCCAGGATAAAAATAAAGCAAATACTCCGCCCAACCGGAAGATGGGAAAAATATTTTTAGTAAACATCCAGATGGGAGCAATCAACAGGGAAACACCCCAGGATGGTTCATCAAATAACAGGCTTACTGCCTGAAAAGGATAGTAAAACCCTCCATCCCATATCCCTCCCGGATTTAAGCCCAATATCCTGGTGACTTGATGTTGAAGTATATAACACATATACCAACCGTCAATCCAGCGGGGCTTTAGCCCGATTACAGCAATCATATTGTAAAACATTGCCGATAAGAAGAATAAAACCAGCACCGCAACCACAGAAAACTCAAGAAATCTACTGTATTTTAGTTTTTTTTGAGCAGGATATTTCATTAAAGCCTGTTCTGGAATATGCAGGGGTTTTCTGTTACACACCTCTTGGCAATTCCGTTCTGGATAAACTCCTGCCTGGCTGAAATAGCCTCGGCTCCGTTCCATATTTCATTAAACGAATTACTTTGCTTATAACGCAAAGTTACGTGGCTGGCCTTAACCTTAAGCTTACCGATTACCTGATATTTATTATCATGAAAATAACATATTCTTACTCTGCCGTCGGTTTCAATCACTACTCTGTTCCAGGGCGCCAGGCATATCTTCTTATACTTCAGAACCTCGGAAAGTTCATTCTTCAGTTTTATCTTTTCGCTGTTACTTTTAGCTATGAACGGGTTACCGTTAAAATTAATCGGCATATTATATTGTTTTCCTAATTCATAAGCCTGGACAATAAGCTTATCGTGTTCTTCCGCATCAGGCATATTCAATACCGATTCATTTTTATAATCAAAAATATATTCTTTTCTGTTCTGCTGCCAATCAAAACCTTGATTCAAATGAGAAAAATCAATGCCATCGGCTCCTAATTTATGCGCCAATAACACATAATCCGGAACCTCGGCGATGTTTTGTTTAAATATACAAAAATTTAAAAGGACTAAGGGCCTTAATAACGGTTTGCCCTGATTTCTCTCATTTCGATACCCGATCAAAGCTTTTATATTATTTATTATTTTATTAAAATCAGCGCTCCTGATCCTTTGATAAGTTTTCTCAGTTGCCGCATCCAAAGAGAAACTAATCACATCAACCACATTACAATCAACCATATATTTTATTTTTTCCTGGGTAAACAATGCTCCGTTAGTATTAAATATTATTTTAGTCGGAGGTTTCACGCTTCCGATAACCTCAAATATCTTATCCGTAATTAAAGGCTCCCCTCCGCAATGCAGGTATATCCTATCGGCAAATTTAAATATAGGCTTGATCATCTCCAGGACTTGGGTATCTATGTCGTATTCTAAATCTTTTGTCCTCAGGTTTCTTTCGCACATAACACACGGAGGATTCATATTACATCTGGTGGTAGTGCTGATGGTTATTTCCTCGGGGTGGGATCTGACCAGACAGATATTATTCTTTCTTTCAAATTCAATCAGCCTTTTGTTGAACTCCGGGAGGGATTCATCTGAAAATCTTTCCGGATACTTATTAGATTCTTTACTAGCCTTTACGCCGGATAATCGTTTTACATAATTAGCTATCCGGTGAAATTTTAAATTAAAAAACTTATTTTTCGCCTTTTTTGATAAAACAACATCCTCATAAACAGCTATAAGGTTTTTTAAATGCGTGTTTTTAGAAAATTTACTTTCGAATAATTGCCGGCCATTTTTTCCCATATCTTGCGCTAATTGTTTATTTTTTAAAAGGGCCTCTACTTGGCGCGCTAAGCCCGCAAGGTCACCCCGGCGCACAAGATAGCCGTTATGATTATCTTTTAACCAGCTGGAAATTCCCCCTGTATCATAAGCTACTACTGGCTTAGAGCAGGACATTGCTTCCAGCCCAACCAAACAAAATGGCTCCGGCCACAAAGAAGGAATCACCACCACCGAGGCTTTAGCAAAATAATCTTTGATCTCATTTCGATTTAAAAATCCGGTAAACTCTACTTTTTGATTAAGCCCCATAATCTTAACCAGATTTTCGCATTCTTCTTTTTGCGGGCCATCTCCAATTATAAAAGCTTTAAAATCGATAGACAGCCCTTTAAGCATTTGTATAAAATGGATCACGCCTTTTTCTTTTGCCAGCCTGCCAACATAAATTATTACAGGCTCCTGGCTTTTGATATTCATCCCCCAATCTTCTACGAATAAAGGCAAAATCTTAATCTTATCATCCCGGAATCCGTTACAAATTAACACCTCTTGCATGTAAGGAGTAGTTACCAGCAACCTTTGAAATTTTTTCATTGCCTGACGATTCAGAGATTTAGTTTTGAACCTCCATAATTCCATAATGCTATCCGCAGATATACACTTATTTTTAAAACAATTTGCTCCTAAAGGATTATTGCAGACGCCCTCCGGTAACATTTTCAAGACTATATTACAACAGTTAAAAAAATCATGGACAGTTTGGATTACGGGAGCATACTGGTTTAAAAAATTATACTGGCTGGGATAATGCGTATTATTAAGATGGATCAGGTCTGGTTTTTCATTTATCACCATAGATTTTAATAAATTTATATCATTTTTTATTTCTTTTTTCTGCGTTCCCGCGTAATAGGTATTTTCCGTCAGGTCCAGATTTGGAAGATAAACAGCCTTAAAACCATTATTTTTAATATCCTTCTTCTTGCCGCTTTTAGTATATACGGCTACGACTTCATGGCCTTTTTCGATCAAAGCATCAACGACTAGCTTAAAATAGGTTTCCACGCCGCCTAATAAATCATCATATTGGTTTTGCAGCAATATTTTCATACTAAAATCCCGCTATTTTAGAAATTAAATCCTTTATGTTCCCGGTTAGCCTAAAAACCAATATCTGAATCCACAACAAAAATACTCTACTAATTTTTCTAATAACCATAAAAAACTCCCTAGCCACAAACTTAATTTTAGATTTTATATTTAAAATCTTCTTTGCCTGGCGCAAGAGGTAAAAATTACCGATAGAAAAATATTCCGATGTTTTGCATTCCGACAGATTAGTTCCAGTGTGAGAATATAGAGCATTGATTTTAGCCCGGGAAAATACCAGAGAAAAATACCTTAAACTTTCCGGACAGAATAAAATGTCTGCTTCGCTGATAATCTTTTCCAGGATAGAATCTTTGCTATTTGGCACCACTAATTCTAATAATTCACACTCTGTTCTTACCGCGAAATAATCTGCCGTATAAATTGATTTGGGGTTAAAAGCGGCAGTAGAAATAAAAACCAGCCCGCTTTCTATTTTACCGCAAGGAGTCTTTTCCCATTGCGGAGAATGGCTAAAGGGTAAAGCCACCTGATCCTGATAAATAACTCCATTTTTAACAGTACAAAGGTCTGATGTATTTTCTTTAAGCCTGGTAGCCAGATATTTTCTCGCCGAACGATCCCATTTTGAAGGATGCGGTAAAACTTCATTTTTGACACATTCATTTTCTATCACTTTTACTTTTCGCGCAAAAAGCTTCTTCCTGGGTATATCGCAAATAATACTATATCCCTCTTCCTGAGTTAATCTAAAAAGCATATCAAAACAGCTGCCTACGCCATCAGATTTAAGTAAATATTTGTCATTGATTACATTGGGTATGCGCTCAGGGGTTATCTTTAAAACATCCGCAGCTTTGCATTCTATCCCTATATTTTTAGCTAAAGGGCTAGAGCCATTCTCCATGAAAACGATTCTCCGGGGATCTGATGCAAATCTGACTTTAAAATCTTTATTTATATTGATAAGATCATTTTCGGTATGCACCCATTCCTGGTTCTCCGTTAGGTATATACATTGCTCCAGTGTTTTTTTGCTGATTTTATCTGTTTCAAAAGGAATTTTTAGGTTATCCCCAAAATGATAAATACCTTTTATATCCATCAACAACCTGCCCTTTTCCCTGACCATATCCCATACTTTAGTTCCCGGATAAGGAATAAGCATATTATACTTATAATCTGACAGCCCTAAGCCTCTCTGCAATCTGACAGATTCTTTGGTGCTCTGTGTTGAATCTCCCGGTAAACCAACAATAAAATAACCCACGCATTTTATCCCGGCTCTTTTGATCATCTTAACCGCTCTGACAATATCTGATAATTCTTCGCCTTTGTTAATATTATCAAAAACAGCCTTATCTCCGCTTTCTATGCCCAGAGCAATGCTCTTACATCCGGCTTTTTTCATCAAATTAAGTAATTCCTGGTCCAACCTATCCGCCCTTAGCCCGTTATGGCACCACCAATTTAAATTCAAATTCTTCTTGATAATCAGCCTGCATATTCTTTTAGCCCGGTCAATATCAAAGGTAAAATTATCATCCATAATTTCAAAAGATTGTATCTGATAATTTTCTTTGGCCTGCAATAGTTCATTAACGATATCCTCGGGTTCCCGGGCACGCCATTTTTTTCCGGAAATCAAGCCTACGCAGCAAAATATGCACCCATAAGGGCACCCCCTGCTCGTAAGCAAAGGATACCGAAAATCCGTAAAATCCATGTCCTTGACACAGTCAAAAACCGGAAAATTTAATTTAGATATATCCAGATTTTCATAAGTATTACTAAAAACCGCGTTATCGTCTTTACGATAACTTATACCGCTTATCTTAGAAATATCCT
>JAQTRA010000052.1 GCA_028712045.1 Candidatus Omnitrophota bacterium
TCTAAATGCGAAATATAACGCATCAGCCCTTTCTTAGAAAAACTAAAGTTTACTTTGAACATATTTAAATTTATAAACCAGGGTGTCCCCTCGGAGGACGTCCCCTTTTATTTCTTCTTTTTCTTGGTGTCGGCTACTGCTTTCTGCTTGATGGCTACCGGTTCTTTTTTGATTTCCACCACCGCAGGACGGCCTAATCTTTTTTCCAACTTGGCTAATTCCTCGGGAGTATATTCATTTTCTAAGATAATCCTGGCGGTGATAAAAATTAAAAGGTCAATTTTTGTGTTCGTAGCTGTCTCACGGCCAAAAAGTTTTCCGATACCCCAGGGAATATCTTTTAAGAAAGGAATGCCGATAGTTTCCTTGCCTTTGACATCTTTAAGCAAACCGCCGATTACAATTGTTTCTTTATCTTTGAGTAAAACCTGAGTCTGAACTTCGCGCACATCAATAATCGGATAATCCGTGGTCGTGGCATTATCCGGATCGCCGGCAGTTGAAGTCGCGGTAACTGAAGAGTTCGATGAAGTAATACTGGGATGAATAATCATATTAATATACCCCTCTTCGCTGATCTGCGGCACAACATTTAAACGAATACCGATCTCCTGATAATAATCTAAAGTCTGGGTAATCGTGGAGTTAGTTCCGGATGTGCCGGCGGTAACTGTAGATTCAAGTATGGGAGTGTGATACCCAACGAGCATCGATGCTTCCTGATTATCCAAAGTAAGGATACTAGGCGCCGAAAGAGTGTTCGTATCGGCGTTATCTTCTAAAGCATGAATAACTGCTTCAAATTTTGTTCCGGTTAATTTTTGGAAAATAAATTCACCGCCGGCGTTATAAGGCTGATATCCTAAAATTGTAGAAGTTGCCGGATTAAATAATGACGGCACGAGCGGATTAGAAGTAGTGGCAATAGTACCGGTGTGGCCTCCGGTAGCAATACTTCCCTTAGTCTGAGTGGTGATAGCATTAGTAGTTGCTGCGTCAATTGATCCTAACCCCCAATCCAAACCGATATCCCTAAGCTTATTTCGGTTAACCTCAATAATTTTTGTTTCAATTAAAACCTGCTTGGGCTTAACGTCAATTTTAGGTAAAATAATATTGCGGATCGTATCCAAAGAACTGGCAGTATCGGTAATTACCAGCATTTTTGATTTTATTGCCGGGTCAAAATCCGCTTTTTTCATTACGGCGTCACCTTTATCATTTTTTTCATAAGACAGCGTCTCCGACCGGGTTTCTCCGGCAGCTTCCTTGGCCAAAGCAGCACTGGATGAGGCGTCTCTTCCAATTTTAAAAGTCCCGAACTGCCAGCCTTTTTGCCCGCGGCTGTAAAGCACGGAAATTTTCCCGCGCGGGGAAAGTAAGGGAATAATAATCTTCTGCGCATCCTGAGCATCTAAAAATTTTAAAGTAATAATATCTGTCTGCAAAGATTCTTCCGCGGCAATTTTCGCCACATTTTCAATTTTAGTCACTAAAATAACATTGCCCTGCCTTTGATAGCCGAACCCATAAGTTTTTAAAATTACCCCTAAGGCTACTTCCCAGGGCACATCGGTTAAACGCACGGAAACATTGCCGATAACATCCGGGGTAGTGACGATATTTATCCCGGATTTATAAGAAATTATTTTTAAGACATTATTAATATCGGCTTCTTTAAAATCCATGCTTACATTTCCCGGGGAAGTTGTAATTTCGGCCACCTGGGGCGAAGGGTTCACCGCCGGCACGTTGATTACTACTTCGGCATCCTGGGCAGCATAAGAATAAGCATAAAAAGTGAAGATAAAAACTAGAAAAAGTTTTTTCACTGGACCTCCTCTTTGGTTAGCTCCACTTCTAAGGGAACGCCGTCTTTAATAAAAATGACTTTATTTTCCTGAATTTTTAAAATCTGGTAATCACCGACTGTATCGCCGATGCCGACTACATTAGTATTGACTATCGCGAAAGAACGGCCGAACTTATCATAGATAATCCCTTCGATGGCCAGCCCGTCGATGGTTGTGGCTTCCTGCTTATCCAGCTTAAGTAAACGGCCTTCCGGAGTTACCAGCGGAATGAACGGATTACGCTTGCCTTTTGATTCATAAACAAAATCTTCGCTAAAAACAATTGTAGCAGAAATGAAAAATAAAAACAGGAATATAAAAAATCGTTTATTTAGTAACATATGTTTTTAATACTAATGTTGCTTTTTGTTTCATATAATCCGGAAGCTGCGTCGAGATGGTCAGCTCCTGGACCCCCAGGAACACCTGGGAATTCTCCAGCTGATTGATAAATTTACCCAGGCTGTGGTAATCACAGGTTAAAACTAAATTTATTAAAATTGGCGTAAATTTCCCCCCACCGATAGCATTCTTAGGGTTAAGCGCTTCCCGAGTTGGGCGAATCTGGCCGATCTGAATATCAAATTTATTCGCTTGGCTGGAAATATCCTGCATAAGCCAAGAGATCTGCCCCTCGCTGATAATCTTCGAGGATTTGATAATTGCTTTTTTAGTAGCCAGGCTCTGCGTGCTCTTAGAAGCGCGCATATTATTCAAGTCGCGGTTCAGATTATTCAGGTCATTTTTCAGCCGGGTAATCTTCGGGTTTAAGCTGTTGATCCCGGAAGTCTGGGCTTTTAAAATAAAATTAATATCCACGTAAATAATAAAAGCGCAGATAATCACAATTAATATTTTCTTCTGCTTATCTAATTGCACGCTGCTTAAATTCATTTTACTTTTAAAACTCCGGTAAGGATAAAATCCGCGATATCATAACCGCCGATATTTTTCTTCTGCACATTGGATAATTCAAAAGAAACAAAATCCTTGGAGAATTCACCGTCCTCTTTTAAATTCTCCAGTAACTTGTTAAGTAAATTAACCTCTTCCTTGGCTAAAGAAATTACCGAGCCCTGGATAACAATATCTTTGGCGTTAATGGTTATTTCATTAAACCATACTCCGGAGGGTAAATTCAGGCTCAATTCATTTAATTTCTGCGCCCAGACAATTCTTTTACCGGTTAACAGCTGTGCTAAATTGGCATCCTGGGAAACATTAGAATATTCATTATTAAATTCATCCAGCGCTTTTTTCTGCGGCTCCAACTTAACCCACTGGCTGTTTAAAGTAACTAACTGATTGTTTTTCGCCATTGAAATAACCGCAAAATAAACGTGCGCGCAGACAAACAACCCGAGCAAAATCGGAATAGCATAAATAAATAACTGTTCTGAGCCGAATGCCGCGGATTTAGTAACCGTAACCTGTTCTAAATTTTTACTTTTGGTTTTTATTCTTAATTCTTCGGGTAATAAATTTATTTCAATCATGGTTATCTTAAAGCCAGCCCCACCGCCACATTAAAAATGCCCGCGTTTTGATTTAATTTTGCCTTATCAATTTTATCATTAATTTTTATTTGTTTAAAAGCATCCCAAAATTCCACTTCAATACCTAAAGAACCGGCTAACATTTCTTTTAAGCCGGTAATCTTGCTTCCTCCACCGCTTAAAAATATCTTAACCACGTTAGAAGTATTCTGGCTTTCATAATAATCAAAAGAAGTGCGGATCTCCAGCGCCAGGTTCGTCATCACGCTCTCGACAATTGCCTTAACCTTATTCGCTCTTTCGGCGTCCGGAGCCAGCTTCAGCTCTTCGGCTGCCTTAAAATCAAGATTAAAAGCATCCATAAGTTTCTTAGTAAAATTCGCCCCGCCGGAATGGATATCCCGGCTTAATCGCGGAATAGCATTATCAATAATACTGACATTGCTGATGGTAGCGCCGATATTTAAAAGGCAAAAAGATTTTCCTGACGTAATTTCTACTTTAGGGTAATTAAAATTAAACGCGTTAACCAAAGCCAGTGAATCAATATCCATAATATTCGGCCTTAAACCGGCGCCGTCTAAAGCTTTCAGCCTCTGCTGGACTGACTCTTTTTTAAGCGCGGCAATTAACACCAGCATCTTATTATCCGGCAAATCGTCTTTTAAAATCTCCGCGTCCAGGTTCACTTCTTCCAGGGAAAAAGGAATATGTTTCTGCGCTTCAAATTTAAGCGCCTGGCGCAATTCAGATTTACTCATCCGCAGAAAATTTACATAGCGGATAACTGTCGATGAGCCGCAAAATGAGATATTTACCAGATCGGCATTTTGCGCATGCTTAATTTTCTTTAAGACATCAATCGGGTCCAGCTGGCTTTCCTCTAAATCAAAAGCCACCAGCTCCGCGGAATTGCCGTTGACCTTTAATTTCACGGATTTTATTGACTGCGTGCCGATATCTAAGCCAATGGAAAATTTATCCCTGCCCAGCGGCAACTTTATTTTAGAAAAAATATTTTTCATTTTTCTTGCGGCAATTCTTTAGCAATACTTTTATAAATTAAAAAACGCTCCAGCCTGTCCTGGGCTTCCTGGTCATTCGGGTTTGCAGCCAGGGCAGCGTTATACTTTTTAATATTATCTTCGACTAACTGCAAATTTTCCTGGACTTTAACCGGGTCTTCTTTAATTTTTTCCTCAACTTTAGCCAAAACTTCTTTAGGCGCATTTTCCTTAAGATACTTAACTTTCTTAGCAATCAAATCATCCCAATATCCCTGGGTCAGAACCGGAGTGCTGCTGCTGCTAACCACCATGCCATAATCTTCCGGTCGCGACGGAACCAGCGCCGGCCGGCTAACCAACGCCGGCGCAGAGCTTACCGGCTCGATAGTAAGATCCGCATATTCTTTATTCAACTTGGCTGTCTGAATAATCGAAAATAAAACTATTACAAAAATAAAAACCAAAGCCGCGCCGAGGATAATAATATGTTTTTTCATGTTCTCACTTCCTGCCAGTCAATAAATCTTGGCGTTCCGGTCGGGACATTCAGAAATTTAAACCCCGGAGGCATATCGCCGTTCTGGGCGCGGTTGGAATAGACAAATTTCTGGTAAGTTAATACTTCTAACAAAGTCAAATCCCGGTTAGCGATAATATTTCCGGTAAGCTCGCTCCAATTCAGGAAATCCACGAAATTAGCATCATTATGAGTATAAATTAAGCTTTCATGCTGGCTGCGAAATATCGCTCCCTCAACATAATTATCCCAGGAGATAGTGCTCAGGCGGGAATTAGACCCGATCTCTAACGGCTGAAGATAAGTAACTTTACCGGTCGAAATAACCGTCAAATCCTGGTTATCCTGCCAGGTCCCGGCAAATACAATATTAACATTCCCTTTTCCCGGAGCTGAACCCTGGACATAAATTATTTTTTTACCCACTAAAGCGGTATTCGGGAAAATAGTCACATCGTCATCCGTGGGTAGATAAACTACTTCGCTGGCCGGATACCCTCCGGCTGCTTGTTGGCCAAAGGCCACAAAATCACTAAACTCATTGCTCGTGCCATTATTATTGGCATCCGGAATCGGAATCGTGGTATTATTCTGGCTCACTCCTTCCTGCTTATCATCAAACACAGCAGTTCCGCCGAAAGGTTTAGAAAAAATCCCGCTGATGCGCGTCTTATCATGCGCCTCCACCTTACAGAGCAAACCATTAAGCGTCATATTCCTGCCTACGGATACAGTATTATCAAAGGCTAATGGAACGCGGATAAAAGAAGCCTGAATTACTCTGTGGCTGGCGCCTAAGTTGCCGGTAATTTTAACTATTGGAAAACTTGTTGCATCAACAGTATAAGCTCCTCCTCCGGGCATGGAGATTGTGCCGGCAGTTGGATTAACATTATTATCCCGCCAATTTTGATAAACCGTAGCCATGCCTGCTTCCGCAACCCAGAAAGCCCGGCTGGAATTAGAATAATTCCGGGCAGCAATTCCTTCGGTTGAGCTACTCACTAAAAATGCCGAACTCAAAATAGTTAAAGTAGCCATAACCATATAAGATAAAATCAGCGCTACTCCGCGATTATTCATTACGCAACCTCACTTGTTCAGTTAAAGAAAAATCTAATGCCCTGCCCAGGATTGTCCGTCCGGCAGCAACATCAATCCTAATCAGCCTTATCGGCGGGCCATCGCAAGTAAAAGTTAAACTCGAAATATTATTCGCCATAATCCGCCGGGTGCCTGCAGGAAACTCACGCAGGATTTGGTTAACCAAACCATCCCCGTTAGCATCAGCAGTATCTAAATAATAAGTTAAACCCGCATCACTAAAACTGTTAAAAGTTATCCGGTTGCTGCCGGTAGTAACCGGGCCAGACGCCTGGCGCAGCTCCCGGGTCATCCATTGCATGGCCTGCCTGGTCTGCTGTTGAAGCTGAATTTGCCCCAAATCAACCGGAAAAGTAACATTACCCAGATTCACTACCTGCGTGATGCCCAAAGCTAAAAACGAAAATATCAGCGCGACAATTAAAACTTCAACTAAAGTAAATGCTCTCATTGGTAATTAGTTAAATAAGTCCTGATTTCTGTGCTTCTGCTTTTTGGCCCGCGGTCCTGCCAGCTGATTAAAACCGAAACACCTAAAGGATTACCCGACTGAAAAATGCTGGTTACCAGAGTTTCATTGGGTAAAGTAGTAAAATTATACGGGCTACCCTGTAAATTCGCCGTGGCTAAATCCCAGCCGTTTGTGCCGCCGTCAGTAATCCTGGTTTCTAAACCGGTAAATGCGGTTGAGCTGATCTGCTCCATAACATATTCGCCGTGGCTGGTAGCCACCGAAAGATTCCGGCTGGCATCATTTAAAAGCATGCAATTAGTAAAAAGTAAAAGCAGGCCGCTTAAAGTAAAGGTGAGGATAAAAGCGGC
>JAQTRA010000001.1 GCA_028712045.1 Candidatus Omnitrophota bacterium
AAAGATTTAATTGCTCAAGTAAAAGTTGAGGGAGCGGGTTTTGTAAATTTTTATCTTGAGCCAGATTATTTTTACACTCAGTTAAATAATATCCTTACCCGCGGTAAAGATGCTTTAAAGCTGGATGCCGGTAAAGGCAAGAAGGTTTTAATTGAGTTTGTCAGCGCCAATCCCACGGGGTCATTGTCTGTTGCCCATGCCCGCCAGGCAGCAGTCGGGGATTGCCTGGGCAATATTCTGGAATTTTTGAACTTTGACCTTAAGCGGGAGTATTATCTTAATGATGAAGGCAACCAGATCAATATTTTAGGCAGATCTGTAGAATTGCGCCGCCAGGAATTAGCCGGTAAGACAGTTGAATTTCCTGAAGATTATTATCAGGGTGATTATATTTATGATATTGCTAAAGAAGCGGATAAGCAGAAGATTGCCGATGCAGCCTTAGGTGATTTTGCTGCCGGTATTATTTTAAAGATAATTAAACAGGAGTTAATTGATTTCGGGGTTAATTTTGATTGCTGGTATTCACAAAAAGAATTGGCTAAAAGCGGTAAAATAGAAAAAGCTTTTGCTAAGTTAAAAGAAAAAGGATTTTTGTATGATCAGGATGGGGCGCTTTGGTTTAAGTCTACTGTTTTTGGCGATGATAAAGACAGGGTGATTATTAAAACTGACGGCAGCCAGACTTATCTGGCTCCGGATATTGCTTATCACGAAGACAAATTTACTCGCGGGTTTAGCTGGCTGATTAATCTTTGGGGCCCGGATCATCATGGATATATTAATCGGATTAAAGCGGCAATCCAGGCCTTTGGACATTCTTCGGATAGTCTATCCGTGATCATTGTCCAATTAGCAACTATTTTCCGTAATGGGCAACCTATCCAAATGTCTACGCGGCGCGGGCAATATATAACTTTACGTGAAGTTTTAGATGAAGTAGGCTCAGATGCTGCCCGATTCTTCTTTTTAATGCGGCGTACCTCCAGCCATCTGGATTTTGACCTGGAAGTGGCTAAAAAACAAAGCTCGGAGAATCCGGTATATTACGTGCAATACGCGCATGCGCGAATTTGTAGCATATTGCGCAGCAGCCCTGTTCAAATCAATGGTAACCTGGACCTTTCTGTGCTCAAAGAGAAAGAAGAGCTGAACCTGATTAAGAAGATGCTGGAGTTTAAAACAGTACTGAATATATGTTTAATTACCTGTGACCCATATATGCTTACGGTTTATCTTCAGGAATTATCTGAAAGTTTCCATAAGTTTTATGATTTGCACCGCGTTTTGGGCCAAACTGATGCGCTGACCAGCGCCAGGCTCGCTTTAATTAAAGGCACTAAGATTGTCTTATCCAGCGGCTTAGAGTTGTTAGGCGTAAGCCAGCCTGAAAGTATGTAAATGTCCAGTCACAAAATCTTAAGAGTAGCAACTGCGCATACCCATCTTCAAAATCAATTATCCAAAGAATTAGGTATTTCCAAAGTCCTGGCCCAGGTTTTAGCTAACCGCAAAATTAATTCGCCACAAGAGGCAGAAAAATTCCTTAAAGCCGGTATTAATGATTTATTCAGCCCGCATTTATTTTCCGATATGCCTAAAGCAGTTGCTTTAGTTAAAAAAGCCAAAGAAAATAAAGAAAAAGTAATGATTTTCGGCGATTACGATGTTGATGGTATTACCAGCACGGTTTTAGTTAAAAATACGCTTCTGGCCTTAGGCCTGGATGTCTTACATCACATTCCCCACCGGATTACCGAAGGTTATGGCTTAAATGAAGAAATAGTTAAATTTGCCCAAGAGAATAAAGTAAAGCTTATGGTTACTGCTGATTGCGGGACAGCTAATCATCAGGAAGTCCAGGGCTTGCGAGGCGCAAATATTGATGTAATTATTACTGACCATCATGAATCGCAGGATTTAAATCTACCCGCCGCCTCAAGTATAATTAACCCTAAAGTTAAGCATTCCAGTTATCCTTACCGGGAATTAGCCGGAGTGGGAGTGGCTTATAAATTTTGCCAGGCGATCAGCGATGCTTTGCTAAGCGAAGACCTGGATTTAGTGGCTTTAGGCACGATTGCTGACAGTGTGCCGTTAAACGGCGAGAATCGGATTATTGCCCGGGAAGGATTGTTGCGTTTACCGGAAACCAAAAGAGAAGGCTTGCGCGCCATCATTGAGAATGCGGGGATTAAAAATAAAAAATTCAATGCTACTTATGTTTCTTTTATTATTGCTCCGCGCTTAAATGCTTCCGGCAGGATGGCGAGTGCGGAATTATCATTGAAATTATTAATGAGCCAGAATGCTTTGGAGGCGCAGGAGCTGGCCAGCCAGCTGGATCAATTTAACCGCCAGCGCCAGAAAATTGAAGCTAAGATTTTAGAAGAAGCCGAAGAGATGATTAACCGCGAAATGAATTTTAAGGAACAAAAAATTATTGTGATCGCCAAAGATGACTGGCATCAGGGTGTTTTGGGAATTGTCGCTTCTAAGCTGGCGGATAGGTTTTACCGGCCGGCAATTGTAATTTCGCTAAATGATAAATTGTGTAAAGGCTCAGCGCGTTCAATTGAAAATTTCCATCTTTTTGATGCTTTGGTTGATTGCAAGGAGTTTTTAAATAGTTTTGGCGGGCATGCCCATGCCGCGGGGTTACTGATTACCAGGGATAATATTGATGAATTCAGGAAGAGTATTAATAAATTAGCCCATGAGCGTTTGGACCTTAAAGATCTGCTTCCGAGTATGGATATTGATGCAGAGTTAATGTTTTCTGATTTGAATGAATCAATGGTCAGGGAATTGGAAACTTTGGAGCCATTTGGCATGGGTAACCCTGAGCCGGTATTTTATACGCGGGCACTTAAGTTAAAGGGCCAGGTGCAAAGTTTAAGCCGGGAGACTTTAAAATTCTGGGCAACTGACGGGATAACTACTTGTCAGGTGATTGGTTTTGGGATGAGCAGTTTATTAAACAGCCTGATGCAGGCAGAATCATTTGACCTGGTTTATACGCCGCGCATAGACAGCTGGCGGCAGGAAGAATCCATGATTCTTGAGGCTAAAGATATATTTTTTAAGTAGTTTGTTTAGGCCGGAGTATATTTAGGCCGGGGAACTGCTTTTTTGAAATCGCCTTTTTTGATGCATTTGGCGCAAATAAAGGCCCGGGTAGATTCACCTTTAACCATGATGCGAACTTTTTGAAGATTTGGCAGAAATTTACGCTTAGACCAGCGGGCGATCTTGGAACCAGTTCCACCCTTGGATTTATATTGGCCTTTTCTGGCGATTACTTTTCCGGTAAGTGCACCTTTTTTACAGATTACGCATTTTTTAAGCATTTTTAGGACTCCTTTTAGGTTTATTTGCTAAGTTTATTAAGTATACTTGAAATTACGGTATTGTCAATATAGAATATACGCGGGTCCTGCCGATGACTGTTTCTCGGCCGCCTGAAGCGGCCTCGAATCCAGTCATCGTCACCCGCTATTAATAGCATAACTATTTATTTTTACTATGAATCCTGAAATAAAACGAGATTTAGGAGAGCAGCCGTTGGCTAAAATCATGGCTGAACATGGATTTAAGCCGCATGATTTAGTAGCTAGTTCCACTGAGCAGATTACGCATAAAATGGTCAGCCGCGCAGTTAAAGGCAGGCGTTTGAACCTAAAAATCCAATACCGGCTGCTGAATGCTTTGAATAAAGCAGCGAATAAGCAGTACGCGTTAAAAGAACTTTTTAATTATTAGAATCATCCCCATTTTTCTTGACTTTCCCCGTCAAAAGCCTAATATAAGTTAATGCCACATATAAAATATTTTCAATTCCCCGTATTCGCATTTGTATTCTTATTATCTTGTTCTTCCCCGCAGAATATAGCTTTAGCTGAAACATATGCCCAGGCAGTAACTAATGTCCAGGCAAATATTGATAATAATATTAATTTTATCCCCTTAGCCAGCTCGATTATTAGCATACAGGGAAATCCCAGCACGGAGAATTCCGCTTTTGGCCTGCAATATGAATCTTATAATGGCACGCAATACCTGATTACCCGGACATTTACTAAATCTAAGTATTATTATGGCGGTGGCGCTCTTACCGGCGTGGGTGATTATACGACTACCGGAGCCGCTGCTACGGATGCTTCCTGGGTGACCACTGGTAATGACGCTACGAAATTTCTGGTTGATAACGGCGTAACTCCAGATAATGTCGTAGACTTGCTGGAGCGGGGCCTGGGGATGAATAATAATGCTTCGCATAATATGATTATCGAGTACGCGGTTCTGCCGAATAATGATAATTTAATGCGTCCCACCCGACAGCCCGATATAAAAAATTATTCCACGACTTCTTCAGATTACGCTTTTAACGATCCTTTTGTTACCAGCCGGCCTGAAGATATGGACGTTACAATCAATGGATACTTAAATACCTATTTAAATAATTGGCAGAAAGACGCCTTAGGCACTCTTGATGGATCCGGGAATCCTACCTGGCATGATGTGCGGCCGCAGGCTGGACATGAAGGCTGGACCAGGTTTCCTTGGACGGAACTGGGTTATACTTATTTTTGGGATAGCGGTGGCACAACCTTAGCCGATGTGCAGGGGATGAGTGAGTTTATTATCCTTGGGAACACCAAGGTAAAAATTCTGGGTATTTATTCTCCGCAATCTTATATTTATACTAGAAATAAAAACGGAGCGTTTAGCTCAGATACCGATGCTCAATACGGAAATGGTTTCGGAAGTTTTAATGTTACCAATAACTGCGATACTATTTGGGCGGGAAACGCTTTTCAAAAACGCGCCAGCACTGATCCGGCTAATCCAAATCAGATAGTTATAGCTTCTACAGCTACTATTTCAGCTGGCCAGGGAATTTTAGTCTGGTCGCCAAATTATACGATTACTAACTACGGCACAATCAGTGGAACAACTTTTAACAAATTATATTATGATGCTTGGAATACCGGGATGAGTAGCACGAATGATATCGCGCTGCTTTTTAAAGGCGATACGAGTTTTGGCGATCCAGGTGGAAAGAATATAATTATCAATTCCGGGACTATTTCCAGCCCGGGGACGGCGATAGAAATTGACGCCGGAGATAGCCAGATAACCAATACCGGGACAATTTCCGGGGATTCATATGGCATACGTTTAAAGAGCGGTACCAACAGTATTACTAACTCCGGGACAATTAAAACGGCTGTTGGCGGCACAGCCATAAGAATTGAATCTGGGACTACTTCTATCAATAGTACTCAAGATATTTGGGGCCATGTAACTCTAGTCTCTGATCCTACGGTAGTTTTTGATATCGGTAACAGCACTTTAACCATAAGCAATAGCAGTAAAGGAATTTATCAGCAATATTCCGACACTACTTTAAAAATAACCGCTAATTCTGCTACGGATTTTGGGAAAATTGATGCTAATGGCAATATTGCCAATAATGCCGAAGTGGCTTCGGATAGCAATCTTTCGGTCAGGATAGGTGGCTATATTCCCAATTCTACGGTTTTAAGCGATGTAATCAGCGCCGTGAGTTCAGGCGTATATGTGCCCGATACGATTACAAGCACCAGCCCAATTTTTACTTTTGCAGGTTCAAATGGGCAAATTTCCGGTGTAGGCGGCAGCTATCTTGATCTTACCGCTACTCGTGCAAATTCCTATAATAGTTTTGCCACTAACTCTAATACCAGCGCAACAGGTATTGTTTTAAATACATTGGCAAATAATGGAGTAAGCGGGGATATGGCGGTGGTGTTAGGAGCGTTGGATTCACTTACTTCCGGCGGGCAAATTGACTCGGCGCTTAGCGCTCTTGCTCCGAATACAGGCAATAGTTCTCCGCAGGTAAATTATGAAACGCAAAGTAGTTTTATCAATACCGCGGTTGACCATATTAATACTGTTTTTGGAGTAGTCGGCGCAGTTATTCCTCCGGGAGCGCTTGATCCGGCAGTCTGGGCGCAAACTTTTGATACTTATATACATCAGAACCCGAGGGGCACAAGTAATGGCTATAACGCCAATATCTGGGGAATTATCGGAGGTTACGACACACAGGTTAGCCCAAATCTTGCTTTTGGTGTAAGCGCCGGTTATGCCCGCGATGAAATCCGCAGTAAAGATTTTAGTGCTCGCACGCAAATTGATAGTTATCAGCTTGGCGTTTACGGAAGTTTTACGAGATTGGCGTATTATTTAGATAGCGTTCTTTCATTTGCTTACAATCAATATGACGCGTCGCGTAAAATTAATTTTGCAGGGCTAGAGCGTACGCCTACAAGTAATTATGGAGGCCAGCAATATAGCGCGTATTTTGAAGGCGGGTATAACTTTGATTATCATCAACTTAGGCTTACTCCGCTTGCCTCGATACAATATACGCGTTTAAATATTGATGGATATACTGAGAAGAATGCCGGTGCTGCGAATCTTGAAGTTGATCCTCAGGGATCTGATTTTTTGCAGTCAGGCCTGGGCGCAAAGATCGCTTACCGGATTGAAAAAAAAGATTTTAGTATTATACCAGATTTTCATTTTAAATGGCTCTATAGCCTTATCAATGATAACCAGCAGGCAACCTCAACTTTTACCGGAGGGGGAGGTTCTTTTACGACCAGTGGATTTAATTTGCCTACTTCAAGCTATAATCTCGGGAGTAAATGGACAATTTTAGCCAAAAACAATATTTCGGTTTCGCTTAACTATGATTATGAAGTTAAGCCGGATTTTTTCAGCCACTCTGGGTATATAAATGTTCGCCATGAATTCTAAAACAAATGTATTTTTAGGCAAAGCCATGGAAAGGGGGCTAATATGAAATTAAAGTCTAGCCGCATGGAAACATTGGTTGACGGGATTTTTGCGATTATTATGACGATCATGGTAGTCAGCTTAAGTGAGATATTTAGCTTTGCTAATCCGGTAAAAAATATTGATTTCTATAAATTTCTCTCGACGCTTAGCGAGGATTTCATTGCCTATATTCTGAGTTTTTTAATCTTAGGTATTTTGTGGTTTGAGCACCACTGGCAATTTCATTTTATAAAGTATATTGATCCGGTGCTGGTATTTATAAATATTCTCTGGCTGATGTTTCTTTGTTTGATACCTTTTTCTACCATGCTTCTGGGGAACCATCCAAGTTTCTTCGCTCCGGTTCTTCTTTTTGAGTTAAATATCTTAATTGTATTTTCGCTTTTATATATCCACTGGGGTTATGCTATCCACAAAGGCCGCCTGGTGGAAATAACTTTAAATAAAAAGTCATCGCTTAAGCATATGGGTACCTGTTTATTCCCGATAATGATTACGCTCTGTGCGATTATTTTGTCTTTTTTAAGTAATTTTCTGAAAAAGTAAAATTGGGATCAGCCAGCAGAGTATTTTAAAGAATACTAAATTTCTTGCAATTTTGTAATTTGTGGTAAAATGAAGTAAAAGTTGTTGGCAAGTAAAGCAAAAGGAGGATAGATGGTTAAGAAAATATTAGGTTTGTTTCTCGTCTTTTTTTGTCTGACTAGTTTAGTTTTTGCCGAAGGGGCCAAGCCAGTTCAGGTTGCGCTCTGGAGCCCGATTCAATTATTTTCCGAAGATGATTCGATCAAAGGCCTGAGGTTGAATTTACTTTATACTGATAATCTGGATGTCTCCGGGCTTACGCTTGGCTTGGGCTGGAACAGGACTAGCGGTGATATGAAAGGGGCTAGTTTCGGGATGGTTAATTGGGCTGATGGCTTAGCTTATGGTTTTAAAGCCGGTATTTTAAATTACACCGGTGAACGCTCAGTTGGTTTAGACCTTGGCCTGGTAAATAGCGGCCGAGGTGATACCACTGGCGCTCAGTTAGGTATAGTGAACTGGAATGAGGGCTTTTTTCATGGTGATCAGACTGGTTTAGTTAATTATGTGAATGGTAGTTTTGTGGGTTGGCAGAACGGGTTGGTGAATATAACTAGAAAAGATTTTTCAGGTTTCCAGCTGGGCATTGGTAACTATACCGGTGGTGTTATGACCGGTTTCCAGCTAGGTTTAATTAATTACGCCGCAGGAATGACTGGATTGCAGATCGGCCTTTTTAATGCTACTGAATCTCTGGGTGGCTTGCAGATTGGGCTGAGTAATTATAATGGTAATTCAGAGCCAATGGAATGGATGACCGTAGTTAACTGGTCGTTTTAAATAACGGTAATTTATCAGTAAGAGTTTACACAGGGCTGGGATTAATTCCCAGCCCTTTTTGTTTACAATAGCGTAATTGCAGTGGTATAATTTTATTAATATTATTAAGGAGCGGTGATGAGGATAAGGTTATTTTTTTACAATCAAGCTTTAAGAATATATATACGCATACGCTATAAGTTTGCGTTAGCTAAAGCCCATTATTATGATAAAAAATTCGGGATCAAAACAGCCGAAGATTATGTTTCGCCGGAGGATAAAAACTTTGATATTGATCAAGCGAGGTATTCGCCAACTTTTTATGGCGTCTTAAAGCAAATGGTGGATTACCTGAAGTTAAAAGAAGAAGATGCTTTTGTTGATTTAGGTTGTGGTAAAGGCCGGGTAGTTTTCTGGGTAGCTTTGCAAAAAATAAAAAAAGCCGTGGGAGTTGAAATAAATAAAAATTTAATCGAAATTGCCAGGGATAATCTTTTGAAGTTAAAATTAAGAAATTCTCCGATAGATTTTGTTCAGACTGATGTTGTAAATTTTGACCTAAGAGAAGGCACGGTATTTTTTATGTTTAATCCTTTTGGCCTGGAAACTTTAGAGAAAGTGGTTAATAATATTAAAGACTCCTTAACTACCAACCCAAGAAGAATCCGGATAATCTATTATGGCCCGATGTATGGAAATTTTTTAGATAAGCAGGATTGGCTTATCCGGGAAGGGAAAATAGTGAATCAGGATTGTTTAGTTTGGCGCAGTTGTTTTTAAAAAGCAGAGAGTTTTTGTTTGCTTGCAATTATCGGGTTTTAATAGGATAATTTAAGTGTATACAAAGGAGGGTTTATGCAGAAGAAAAGGTCAAACGGGATAACTTTAATCGGGATTATTCTAATTGTCTGGCCGTTACTTTTTTTGCTAAAAGTTTTTTTGGTATCCCTGAACCTTAATCATTTTTATCTTGTTTCTATATTGCCGGATATTCAAAGGCCGGTCTTTGCTCTTCAGAAGGTATTGTATATTATCTGTGGTATAGGTATCTTAAGGTTAGCAAAATGGGCAAGGGTATGGGTTCTCTGTATTTCTGGGTTCGGTATAATTATGTGGGTAGCCGCGATTATCCTTAAGACATCGCCAACATTGCCGAATAAAATAATCCATATTCTGGCTTATCTGGTATTTTGCTGGTTGCTTACCCGGGCAAAAGTAAAGGAGCAGTTTAAGTAATATATTGCCGTAAACAATTCAAAAGGGCTGGACATAACTGTTCAGCCCTTTTTATTTACAATTCTGTAATTGCAGTGGTATAATTTGGTATGAAAAATAATACTTTAAATTCACGTTTAGTTTATTCCACTGAGGTCGGCTCGGTTTGCCTGGAATGTGCGCAACCGGTTAATAATTGTGTATGCCAAAAGATTAAGAAGGCGGTTGTGCCTAAGGGTGATGGCGTTGTGCGTGTAGCTTATGAAATAAAAGGCCGCAGAGGCAAAGGGGTGACCGTTATTAGCGGTTTACCTTTAAGTGAAACCGGGCTTTTGGATTTAGCTAGGGAATTAAAACATGGATTTGGTACGGGCGGTTCAGTAAAAGATCATATTGTCGAATTACAGGGGGATTTTCGAAAGCAGGCAACGCAGGAATTGCGCAAAATGGGTTTTCTCAAATAATGGAAAAAATCTTAAAAGATTATGAAGTTGGCGATCCGGCTATCGATGGCTTAATAAACGAGCTGGTTAAGAAATCCGGTTTTGTTGAGACGGAAGATTTATTGCGTGAAATATTGACGACGTCTGTTAAGTTAGGCAGGGAATCCAGTGATAAGGGGGATCTTAAACTTGTAAATAATGCCTTAAAGGAGTTGCGTTATTCTTTTAAGATATTTTCTCCCTATAGAGCGGTTAAAAAAGTGATAATCTTCGGCTCAGCCAGGTCAAAGGCTGGATCCGCTGAATATAAGATGGCGGAAGAATTTTCCCGGAAGCTTACCGAAAAAGGTTACATGATCGTAACCGGAGGCGGGCCTGGGGTAATGGAGGCAGGCAATAAAGGCGCTGTCCCGGGTAAAGATTTCGCGTTAAATATCCGGCTTCCTTTTGAACAAAAACCTAATCCTTATATTGATGAAAAAGAAAAACTCATTAATTTTAAATATTTTTTTACCCGAAAACTTATTTTTGTAAAAGAGACTGATGCTACCGCGCTTTTCCCGGGTGGGTTTGGCACGCTCGATGAGGGATTCGAAATGATCACCCTGATTCAAACCGGTAAATCCCGGCCCCGGCCAATAGTTTTAATGGAGCCGAAAGGGTCGTCCTATTGGGCCACCTGGATGCATTTTATAAAAAGCCAGTTAGTAAAGAAAGGGTTTATCAAAAAAGAAGACTTGAGCCTTATCCGTATTGTAAAAACTTCCGATGCGGCAGTTAGATATATAGAAGATTTTTATAGAGTTTACCACTCAATAAGGTATGTTTCAGGTTTAGCCGTGTTAAGATTAAATAAAGAGATTTCCGAAAAGACCTTAAAACTTATAAATAAAAAATTTAAAGATATTTTGACCAGCGGCCAAATCAGGTTTTCGCCTCCTACGGATAAGGAGATCCGGGAAGGAGAATTCCTTAAGCTGCCCCGGTTAGTAATGAATTTTAATATGCGCGATTACGGCAGGCTCTGTGAAATGATCCGCGTTATTAATAAAGATTAAACCTAGGAGTATCCTATATGAAAAGCAAAGTATATTTAGTGCGCCTGGAAAATTTTGCCCAGGCTCCGGTGGTTGCGGATAAGCTTAAGCATTTGCTGGAAGTAAGCCGTGTTCTGGATTTTATCCAGCCGAATTTTAAAGTGGCGGTGAAAATGCATTTTGGCGAAGAAGGCAATACCGGGTTTGTTAAGCCGCAATATCTGCGCGTAGTCAGCGAGGCGATAGCTTCAAAAAAGGCAATGGCCTTTATAGCCGATACGAATACTCTTTATCGCGGACGGCGCACTAATTCAATTGAGCACCTGGTTTTAGCCGGTGAGCATGGGTTTACCCGGGAAGCTTTGTCAGCGGAAGTGGTTGTCCCGGATGATAGCAAGAAAGAAAATACCATTGATATACAAATTAATCAAAAGTTTGTTAAAACTGCCAAACTAGCCCGGTTTTTTGTGGACAGCGATGCTATCCTTGGAGTCAGCCATTTCAAAGGCCATATTATGACTGGTTTTGGAGGAGCGCTTAAAAATCTGGGGATGGGTTGTGCTGCCCGGGTGGGAAAACTGCAGCAGCATTCGGATATTTCTCCTATCGTATATCAGGAAAAATGTATCGGTTGTCAAGCTTGCGAAAAAGTATGCCCGGTAAAAGCCATTACTATGCCAGACAAAAAATCGATTATTGACGGATCAAAATGTATTGGCTGCGCAACTTGTATTGCCGTCTGTCCGGTTGCCGCCATCGATGTGCCCTGGGGTTCGGGAGCAGAAATTATTCAGGAGAAGATGATTGAATATACTTTGGCGGTGATGAAAAATAAACAAGGTAGGGTTGGATTTCTGAATTTTGCGCTTAAAATTACTAAAGAGTGTGATTGCCTGGCCAAGGATGACCCGCGGATTGCCCCGGATATCGGGATATTGGCATCCACTGACCCGGTAAGTATTGATCAGGCCAGCCTGGATTTAGTAAAGCTTGCCTGTGGCAAGGATATTTTTAAAGAGCTTCATCCTCAGCGCGATGGTAATAAGCAACTTCAATACGCCCAAAAACTGGGACTGGGTAATTTAGATTATGAGTTGATTGAATTATAAATATTATGGATAAAGTTTTAGAAGGATTAAATCAAGAACAGGTGCAGGCGGTTACGCATAACTTCGGCCCGCTTTTAATTATTGCCGGCGCCGGAACAGGCAAGACCCGGGTGATTACGCAGCGGATTGCCTGGCTGATCAACCAGGGCCTGGCCAAGACCGATGAAATTTTAGCGCTTACTTTTACGGATAAGGCCGCTAAGGAGATGCAGGAGCGGGTAGATGTTCTTATGCCTTATGGTTATACAGATATCTGGATCTCTACATTCCATGCTTTTGGCGACCGGATCCTGCGTGAGAATGCTTTAGTTGCCGGGCTTAATCCGGATTTTAAAGTGCTTGCCGCGCCGGAAGCCGCGGTTTTTTTCCGTGAGCATCTTTTTGAATTTACCCTGAATTATTACCGGCCATTATCTGAGCCTACGCGTTTTATTGAAGCGCTTATTTCGTTTTTTAGCCGGGCCAAAGATGAAGACATATCAGAAAAAGAGTATTTTAAATATGCTCAGGATTTTATGGTTAAGGTTAAAGCCGGCCCGGAGGATAAGGCGGCTGAAGAGTTAGCTGTGCAGCAGATGGAAGTAGCCAGCGCTTATGTTAAATACCAGGAGCTTTTAGCTAAAGAAGGTTTAATTGATTTTGGTAATCAGTTTTACCTGAGCTTGCAGCTGTTGCGCAAGCATCCCTTAATTTTACAGAATTATCAAAAACAATTTAAATATATTTTAGTAGATGAATTCCAGGATACGAATTTTGCGCAGTTTCAGATTGTAAAACTTCTGGCGGGCTTTGCCAAAAATATTACTGTGGTCGCCGATGATGACCAGTGCATTTACCGTTGGCGCGGGGCGGCTTATAGTAACGTGCTTAATTTTATTGCTGAGTATTCTGAAGCTGAAAAAATTACTTTGATCCAGAATTACCGTTCCACTCAGCCAATTTTAGACAGCTCTTATCAGCTAATTCAGTATAATAATCCTGAGCGTTTTGAAGTAAAAGCAAATATTAATAAACATCTTATTGGTTTGACTAAAGAAGGGCCTCAGCCGGAGCACTTGCACTTTGATACGCATTCAGCTGAGGCTGATAATGTAAGTAAGATTATACAAGATAAAGTAAGTCTAGGTAAGTTTAAGTATAGGGATTTTGCCATTTTGGTGCGTTCTAATTCCGATGCCCAGGGTTTTATCCAGTCATTAAATATGCAGAGTATTCCCTGGCAATTCAGCGGTAATCAGGGTTTATACGGCCGCCAAGAAGTAAAGCTGTGTATTAATTTCCTGCGCGTAATTGCTAACCCTTCAGATTCATTAAGCTTGTATTATTTACTAAGTTCTGAGATCTATAAAGTAAATTTAGCGGATCTGGCCCTGTGTAATCATTTTGCCCGGCGCAGGAACTTAACGCTTTATGCCGTGTTCAATGATCTGGAAAAGCTCGAGGAGCTAAACCAAATCCCGGATGAAACTAAGGAAAAGATAAAAAAAGCGCTTTTGGATATTGAGAAATTTTTACAGATCTCCCGCGACGAAACAACCGGCAGGCTGCTGTATAGTTTTCTTACTGATACAGGTTATCTTAAATTTCTTACGCATAATCCCAGCTTAGAGCATGAAACTAAGATTCAGAATATTGCGAAGTTTTTTAATCAGGTGCGCGATTTTGAACTGGTGGCTAAAGAGGACAGGGTGATCAGCTTTATTAAACATCTTAATCTGCTTATTGAGTCCGGAGATGACCCTCCGACAGTGGAAGCAGATTTAGATCAGGATGCGGTAAATATCCTGACTATTCATAAAGCTAAAGGGTTAGAGTTTAGAGTGGTATTTTTAGTCAGCCTGGTGCAGGGAAAATTCCCTCTGCCGCGGCGTTCGCAGCAGATTGGTTTGCCGGATGCTTTGATTAAAGAAATTCTGCCCAGCGGAGATTTTCACACCCAGGAGGAACGCCGGCTTTTTTATGTGGGAATGACGCGTGCTAAAGAAGAATTATATCTGACCAGCGCCCAAGATTATGGCGGCAAGCGAATGCGCAAGGTAAGTCAGTTTGTGCTGGAGGCTTTGGGCAAGCAGCGCGAGGTGGATACGGAAAAGAAGAAAACTGCAGCCATCGAGAGTATCCAGCGTTTTGCCCCGGCTAAAGAATTGCCAAAAGCCGCCCTGCAGGAGATTCCGGAAGAAAAGTTAGTTAGTTTAAGTTATTATCAGATTGATGATTATCTGACTTGTCCTTTAAAATATAAATATGTAAATATATTGCGCGTGCCGATTATGGAGCATCACACGGTTATTTATGGCCGGGCCATGCATGAGGCAGTCAGCCATTACTTATCCTGTAAGCTTGAAGGCAAGAAAATAGAAATGAATGACCTTCTGAATTGTTTTGAAGCCAGCTTTGATCCGCAGGGGTTCCTTGATGTCAGCCATCAGGAAGAGCGTTCCCGTATCGGCAGGGAGGCTTTAATCAGGTTTTATAAGGATGAAGAAAAACGCCAGGTGATCCCTAAATCTATTGAGGAAAAATTTTCTTTTGTCATCGGAAATAATAAGATTGCCGGCAGGTTTGACCGGATAGATTTAGAAGATGATGGCGCGGTAATTATGGATTTTAAAACCTCAGCGATCAAGACTCAGAAGGATGCGGATAAACGGGTTAAGGAAAGTAAACAGTTAGCGCTTTATGCTTTGGCTTATCAGCATATTGCCGGGGTTTTACCGGTTGCGGTAGCGTTATATTTTCTGGAATCCGGGATTATCGGCCGGTATGAGCTTAGTGAGGATGATTTGGATGATGTCCGAGAAGACATTTTAGAGGTTTCTGCGGGTATCCGCCGACAAAGTTACCCAGCCAAGCCTGAATATAAGGCCTGCACTTATTGCGCTTATAACCAAATTTGCCCCCAGGCAGTAATGCGTTAAGACAAAAGTTGACAAGTTTGCCTATTTGGGCTATAGTCAAGGTAAGAGAATCAAGGGTATGAATACAATTATTTCGATAGGTATCTGGTTAGTTAGCGGTTTATTGACTATTCTGCTTTTCTTCGTGGTCTTTTTTCTAAATATTCTGTTTTTTCCGTTCGATAAGAAAAAAAAGATTACTCACCGGCAGTGTTTCTGGTGGTCGGACGCGGTTATTGGCTTCAATCCTTATTGGAGCGTGAGCGTTGCCGGCCTTGAGAATATAGACCATAAAAGAACTTATGTGATTATTTCTAATCACCAGAGCATGGCGGATATTGTCGTGCTTTATCAGACCAAAATGCAGTTTAAGTGGGTAGCTAAGGCGAGTTTGTTTAAGGTGCCTTTTATTGGCTGGTGCCTGGGGTTGATTAAACATATTAAGCTTGTCCGGGGCGATTTTGCAAGTATCAAAAAAGTATATCAAGAGGCGAGTAAGTGGTTACAAAAAGATGTTTCGGTATTGTTCTTTCCGGAAGGCACGCGTAGCTCAAGTAATCAGATGGGTGAATTTCAAAACGGGGCTTTTAAATTAGCGATTAAGGAAAAAAAGCCTATTTTGCCTATTTGTTTAAAGGATACGTATAATGCTATTCCTAAAGGTAGCTGGATTTTTAAAGCTAAAGTTAAAGCTACCGTTACGGTGCTTCCGGCAATAGAAACTGATGGGTTTGGCCCGGGAGATTTTGCTCGGCTCAGGGATATTGTGCGGGAAAAAATTTTAGCCGCAGGTATTTAACTATGTTTACAAATAAAATATATTTACTGCTGATAATTTTTGTTTTTCTTTTGTTGGGATGCACGCATTCGCCGAAGAGGGAAGTCCTTTATCAGGCATCAACTATTTCTGCGCTTTCTGCCGGTGGTTATGACGGACAAATAACGCTTAGTGAACTTAAGCAGCGCGGAGATTTTGGCTTAGGGACTTTTCAGGGTTTAGACGGTGAGATGGTGGCTTTAGATGGCGAGTTTTATCAGGTTAAAGTTGATGGCCGGGTTCATTTAGTGAATAAGGCAGAAGGGATTCCTTTTGCGCAGGTAACTTTTTTTGACACGGATAAAACATTTACTGTTGATAACGAATTAAATTATACTGACCTAAGTGAGTATTTGGATAAACTGTTATCTTCTAAAAATATTTTTTATGCAATTAAGATCAGTGGTTTATTTAAATATGTGAAAACCAGAAGTGTGCCTAAACAGGCTAAACCTTATCCCGGGCTTGAGCAGGCAGTAAAAGAGCAAAAGGTTTTTGAGTTTAATAATCTAAAAGGAACTATAGTCGGTTGGCGCTCTCCGGAGTATTCCCAGGGTTTTAGTGTCGGCGGTTATCACCTGCATTTTATCAGCGCGGACAAATTAAAAGGCGGGCATTTATTAGATTTTCAAGCCGCTAAAGTAAAAATCGAAATTGATGAGACTGCGGATTTTTATTTAAGCCTGCCGACCAATCCGGAGTTCCTGGGCCTGGATCTTAACCCGGAAGTGGTAAAAACAGGAGTTAGCGAGTAAACGAAGATATCTATGGCGAAAAAACTTAAGGTTTTATTTTTGATTCTTACCATATTGGTGGTTATTTTTGTGGTGGCCAGTATTTTAGTTGCGGTATACGCACCTAAAATTGTTGAAGACCAACTGCAAAAAAATCTTAAAGTAAAAGCTTCCTTAAGTAAAATAAGCTTAACTTTGCCTTTGACGATTACACTGGAAAAATTAGAGATAGGTGATCTCGCTAGTATCCGGAAAATATCTTTTTCTCCCAGTTTAATTAGCTTATTGTTTGGAAAAATTGTCATCCATGGCCTGAATATTACCGAACCAGTGATTAATCTTGTGCAAACAGCAGAGGGAAAATTAAATCTGCCGGTTCTAGAGCAGAAAGGCGCGCCGCCAGCAGTTTATCTGACTAGCTTAAAGTTATCTGATGGTAAAATAATTTTTACGGACAAAAAAATTAGCGCTGCCGGATATCAGGTTATTGTGGAGAAGCTGGATGCTAGTGTAGCTAAAGTCAGCCTGCCGATATTATCGCTGTCTACAAATTTCAGGGTAAGCGCGCAACTAGCTACTTCTGCGGGAAAACCTTTTGGCAAGATTGTTTTTTCCGGCTGGCTTGATTATCTGGCTAAGGATATGGACGCGAAACTAACGGTTGAAAATATGGATGTGGCGAATTTTTCGCCTTACTACGGTAATTTTATTTCTAACCAAAAACTTTTATCCGCTAAGCTTGACTTTGACTCAACTTTTAAAGCTAAAAATAACGCCTTAAAAATTATCACGGATTTAAATCTTTCGCAGCTGGTTTATGCTGAGCAGTCGCCGGAGCAACAATTGGATTTAGACCTGATGAAAAACGCCCTGGATTTATTTACTGATCCTCAAGGGAATTTGCATTTAGTTTTTGATATTGATACGCAGCTGGACAATCCGGGCTTAAGTCAGGATAAGTTAAAGAAAATAGTCTTAAAGGCAGCAGCCAAAAATCTTAGCCACCAGTCTCCGGATCAATTAGTGGATAAAGTAAGCAAGATTATCGATAAGTACAAAGATTACGGGAAACAATTAAAGGGTATGTTTTCGAAGTAGTACTTGGTTTTAGTTGAGGAGCCGGTAATGAACGAAACAAAAAATAAATCTTTAAAAAATATAGAAGAGAAGATGGTCGGCCTGGATAGCGGTTCTTTGCGTTACCATATCCTGGAAAGTGCCAAGAATTTTAAACGTTCCTGGATTGAACTGGGCCGTTCGCTTTATTCAGTTTGGAAAGATAAGATGTATAAAGAGTGGGGTTATGTAAATTTTGATATTTATGTTTCCCGCGAAATAGGTATCCGTAAGCAAACAGCCATGAAATTGCTTAAGTCTTACTATTTTCTGGAAAAAGAAGAGCCGCAGTATTTAAAAGCTGATTATGCGGATGCTAGTAAGGCTGCGCAAATACCAAGTTATGAATCTGTGGATATTCTGCGCCAGGCGAAAAATAAGAAAGTACTAGATGAAGATGATTATAATAATTTGAAAAAAGAAATTTTTGAAAAAGGCCGGGATGCCGGCGAATTAAAAAAGAATTTGGGTGTGATTATCCGCTCCCGTCAGGAGCTGGAGCCGGAAGCTGCGCAGGAAAAAAGGAAAATGACTACGCTGCGGCGGCTGATGGGCCAATTGCGTATGCTTAAGCAGGAGGTTGAGGTTTTAAAAATGCTGCCCATGCCTTTAATTAAGGAGTTGGATGCTCTGATTAAAAAACTTGACTTGGAGATAGGGGCGTAATGGTTATGAAAGTTGTCGTAAAAGAAATTATGACTTTAGAAAAGAAAATGTTGGCCTTGGGAGTGCGGGAAGAGGATATTGTGGAAAGTTTTATCCGCTCCAGCGGGCCAGGAGGCCAGAATGTGAACAAGAGTTCTACTTGTGTTTATCTTAAGCATTTGCCTACGGGCCTGGAAGTAAAATGCCAGCGCCAGCGTTCTCAACTGCTTAACCGTAACCTGGCCAGGCATATACTCCTGAGCAAGATTGAAAACAGGATTAAACAGGGGCTTTTGCAAAAACAGTCGATTAAGGCAAAAATTATGCGTAAAAACCGCCCCAAGCCTAAAAGAGTTAAAATCAGGATACTGGAGCGTAAGCACCGGCATTCAGATAAAAAATCCGCCCGCAAAAAAATCCGCGAGATTGAGGTTGCATAATTATTTTCTTATGGTAGAATACACAAACTAATTCGCAGATTAAATATGGAGGCTAAAATGGTAAACGTTTTAAGTTTTATCGGAGGTTTGATTTCGCTGGCTTTAACGGTTTGGTTTGTATATTTTAGCGTATTGGTAATCCAGAAATTAAATAAGCTAATTGAGATTTTGGGTAAGAAATAAAAGATAACTTATTGACTTGATAAGTTAATTAACGTATAATCAAACGCAAGGGAGGTGAAGAAATTGGTTTTGGTCAAAGAAAAAAAGGCAAAATTGATTGATGATTTTAAGGTGCATTCCACGGATACCGGATCTGCTGAAGTTCAGATAGCGATTTTAACTGAGAGGATCAACGGTTTAGGAGATCACTTCAAAACACATAAGAAGGATTTACATTCTCGCCATGGACTGCTCATATTAGTAAGTAGGCGCCGCAAACTCCTCAAATTTCTCAAGGATAGAGATATGAAGAAGTATGAAGAGGTCCTGGGAAAACTAAAATTGAGGAAATAAAGCCTTCAAGGCTTAATCCATAAAGAAAAGAGAGAGTTAAATAATGCAAAATAAAAGCTTACAAATTAAATTTGGGTCAAATGACCTTATTTTAGAGACGGGTAGAATGGCTAAACAGGCCAATGGCTCGGTTACGGTTACCTATGGCGGAACAGTAGTTTTAGTTACTGCTTGTATGTCCCGCGAGGTAAGAGAGGGGCAGGGTTTCTTTCCCTTAACCGTAGAGTACCAGGAAAAAACTTATGCTGCCGGCAGGATCCCCGGAGGATTTTTTAAACGTGAGGGCAGGCCTTCGGAAGTTGAAATTTTAACCAGCCGCCTGATTGACCGGCCTATTCGCCCGTTATTCCCGGAAGGCTTTTTAAACGAAGTCCAGGTGATGGCGATTGTTTTATCAAGTGACGGGGAAAATGAATCCGATATTTTAGCCTTAATCGGCGCCAGCGCGGCTTTATCGATCTCCAGTATTCCTTTTAAGGGCCCGATAGCTGCTTGCCGGGTAGCCAGAATAAATAATGAATTTGTTTTAAATCCTACTTATACTCAGCTGGCCGCAGCAGATTTAGAAGTTGTGGTTACTGGCAATAGCCAGGGCGTAGTGATGCTGGAATCAAAAGCTAGCGAGATTTCGGAAGAGGTTTATTTTGAGGCAGTAAAGTTTGGCATGGATAGCTTGAAGCCTGTCTTAAGCATGCAGGAAGAATTTTGCAAGCTTTATGGACAGAAGAAAGCAAAAATTGAATTAAAGTTAGTGGATGCGGCTCTGATGCAAAAGATTGAATCGCTGGCTGAAGAGAAATTAAAGAATGTGTATAAGTTGAGCACTAAAGAAGCACGCGAAGAAGAGATCGTTTTATTAACTAAGGAATTAGAAACACAGTTAGTAGAAGAAGGATTTTTAGCCGCAGATATCCGTACCGGGATTCACGAAGTAGAAAAGAAACAGGTACGCAGAATGATTACCCAGGATAATGTGCGTATAGACGGCCGCTCTTTTACCCAGATCCGCCCGATTAGTTGTGAAGTGTCTGTGCTGCCGCGCACTCACGGGTCAAGCCTTTTTACCCGGGGCCAAACTCAGAGTTTAGCGATAACTACTTTAGGCACCGGCGAAGATGAGCAGCTGGTGGAAGCATTAGAAGGAGAGAAGAAAAAATCCTTTATGCTGCATTATAATTTTCCCTCTTTTAGTGTTGGTGAGACAAAACCCGTGCGTGGCCCGGGCAGGCGTGAAATTGGGCACGGTGCTTTAGCCGAGAAGGCGTTACTGGCGGTTATGCCGACAAAAGAAAAATTCCCTTATACGATCAGAGTTGTTTCTGAAATTTTAGAATCTAACGGTTCGAGCAGTATGGCTTCAGTTTGTGCGGCCACACTATCCTTAATGGATGCCGGGGTGCCGATTAAGCAAGCTGTGGGCGGGGTAGCTTTAGGTTTAGTTAAAGAAGGGGATAAAGAAGTTATTCTGACGGATATTGCCGGATTAGAGGATCACTTTGGCGATATGGATTTTAAGGTTGCCGGTACCCGCACCGGGGTTACCGCAGTGCAGCTGGATCTAAAGATTGACGGGATATCTCTGGATCTATTAAAGAAATGCCTGGCGCAATCTAAAGAAGGAAGATTCTTTATTTTAGATAAAATGAATAGCGCGCTGACACAGCCGCGCACCGAGCTTTCTAGTTTTGCTCCGCGTATCGATGTAATTAAAATTAATACTGAAAAAATTGGCGAATTAATCGGCCCGGGTGGAAAGAATATTAAAGCAATTATTGCCGCCACCGGCGCCAGTATTGATATTAAAGATGATGGGACAGTTTTAGTTGGTTCGACTGATGCCTCAAAGTCAGAAGCCGCAATCAGGATGATCAAAGCCATTGCTGAAGATGTTGAGGTGGGCAGGATTTATTCCGGTAAAGTAAAACGGATTATGCCCTTTGGCGTGTTTGTGGAAATTGCCCCGCGTAAAGAAGGATTGGTGCATGTTTCCGAGTTGTCGGCGACATTTATCAAGAAAGTGGAAGATGTCGTGAAAGTCGGCGACGAATTTAAAGTTAAAGTTATCGGCGTAGACGAATTAGGCAGAATTAATTTAAGCAAGAAACAGGCAGAGCCAAGCAGTTAATTTTAAGAAGTGAGAGAAAGAAGAATAAATGAGGTTAAGGGTGTTGTCTTAGTAGCAGCAGGGCTGATGGTACTAATCAGCCTTTTGCGTTTTGACCGCCTTGACCTGGTATTCTACAGTTCACATCCTAATTACCCCCCGCACAACCTTCTCGGAGTTTTCGGCGCCTATCTAGGCGGATTAATCGTATTTCTGCTGGGCAATATTTCAAGTTTTTTAATTCCTTTTCTGGTAATTATGCTGGGGATTAAATATTTCCGCCAGGATAAGCCATATTTAAGCGTCCCACGCTTACTGGGGATGTTTGTGCTTTTGGTTTCGATCAGCTCGCTGATCGGTATGTTTAACCTAACTAACGATATGCTTAGATTCCAAACTTCAGGTTTCCTGGGCGCGCTTACTTCTAATTTTGTCACCACCTATTTTAGCCGTTTAGGCGGGTTTATCATTTTCATTACTTTTATTATCCTTTCCTTGGCCTTAGTCACGGAAATTCTTATCTCTTCGCTTTTCTTAAAAACATTTGAAAAAGGAAGATCTATTTTTTCTAAGTTTTTTAATTTTCCTAATAATGCTCCCGGGAAGAAGGCAACTCAAGTCCATGTTAAGAAGCCAAATCAGTTTCCTGCGGCAACTGCGTCTAAGCCCAGGATATTTATGCCTGAGCAAACAGCCCAACCAAAGTTGAATATTCAGCTTAAGAGTAAAACACCAGAAGAAAAAATTAAACAAAAACCCAGTGAGTTGAAGATTGGCGATTATCATTTGCCTTCAATTGATTTATTAGATGAGCCGCCTGCTCCGGATAACCGGCAAATGAAAGAGGATTTGGAAGCTAGCGCAAGAATCTTAGAAGATACACTGGAAGATTTTGGAATTAGTGCCAAGGTTACGGATATTATCCGCGGCCCGGTAATCACGCGTTATGAGCTGGAACCTGCGGCCGGAGTTAAAATTAACCGCATTGAAGCCTTAAGTGATGATATTGCCCTGGCAATCAAAGCTCAATCGGTCAGAATTATCGCGCCTATCCCGGGAAAAGGAAGGGTGGGTGTGGAAGTCCCTAATTTAACCAGTACCATAGTTTGTATTAAGGATTTACTTACCAGCGCTGAATACCATAAACATAAATCAGCTTTGACTTTGGCTTTAGGTAAAGATATTACCGGCAGGTCGGTATTTGGGGATTTAGATGATATGCCGCATCTTCTGATCGCCGGAACTACCGGATCAGGTAAAACTGTATGCGTGAATACCTGCATATTATCTTTGCTTTTCAGGGAATCGCCCAATGATTTAAAATTTTTGATGATTGACCCGAAGATGGTTGAACTGATGCCTTTTAATGGCTTGCCGCATCTTTTGTGCCCGGTGGTAACTGATGCCAAAAAAGCTGCGGTGGCGCTTAACTGGGTGGTAACTGAAATGGAAAATCGTTATCAGTTGCTCGCCAAAGAAGGGGCAAGAAATATTGAGGCGTATAACGCCAAGCAGGAGAAGATCCCTTATATTATCGTTATCGTCGATGAATTCGCGGATTTAATGAGTGTGGCCCGCGATCAGATTGAAAATGCGATTACGCGCCTGGCCCAGTTGTCCCGCGCTGTAGGCATTCATTTAATTTTAGCTACTCAGCGGCCAAGTGTAGATGTAATTACCGGTGTAATCAAGGCTAATTTGCCGGCGCGAGTATCTTTTAAAGTTGCCTCTAAAGTCGATTCGCGCACAGTTTTAGATATGAATGGCGCGGAAACTTTATTAGGTAAAGGAGATATGCTTTTCTTGCAGCCGGGTAAAGAAGACTTGGTGCGTATCCAGGGAGCCTTGGTCAAGGATGCGGAGATTGAAAGAGTGGTAGAGTTTATCAAAGCCCAGGGCGTGCCAGTTTATGACGATGAAATTCTTAAAGAACAGCAGAAGAATAATCTGGCCAATGGGGAAAAAGATGATATTTATGATGAGGCGGTGCGCGTAATTATGGAAAGCAACCAGGCTTCGGTTTCCATTTTACAAAGGCGGATGCGTTTAGGTTATACGCGGGCGGCACGCATTATTGATACCATGGAGCTGGAAGGTTTAGTCGGCCCCTTTGAAGGAAGTAAGCCGCGCAGGATCTTGGTTGATCGCGAAGCTTGGCTGCGGGATTTAACTGGTGGCGGTAAAATAGAAAAATAATGAATATTGAAACTGCAGGTGCGCGTTTAAAAAAGATCCGTCAAGAAAGAGGTTTGACGCTTGAGGATATCCAGAAGAAAACCAAGATCCACGTTAATGTTTTGCGCGCGGTGGAGGGGGATAGTTTATCGGATTTAAGCCCGATATACCTGAAAAGTTTCATTAAGATTTATTGTAATTATCTCGGTTTGGATTGTAAAGATTATGTCGGTGAAGCCATTGCTACCCAAAAGCCAATATTAAATGCCACGGTTGGCCGGGATATTGGTACTCGCCGGCCCGACAAATTAGCATTTATTAAAGATGCGACAGTAAAATTAAGCGCGATGAAGCCATCGCCTAATCTTATGAAAGTAATTATACCGGTTGTTTTAGCGGCAGCTTTTATATTTATAACAGTTAATTTAATTAAGTTTATTTCATCGAAGTTTAAACATCCAACCGGTAAAGCGAAGATTGTCCTGGCTAGCCCGGTTGCTTTGGCTGTAAAAACTGCCAGCCCGACGCAAATTAAAATGGCTAAAGGGATAACCCAGGGTTTTACTTTAGGTTTGTTTGCGCGGAGTAAATCCTGGATTTCGGTTAAAGTTGACGGGAAAGTTGTTTTTCGCGGAGTACTGGCGAAAGGCAGGTCTGAAAGTTGGTCGGCTAAAGAAAAAATTGAGCTGTCTCTGGGTGATGCCGGAGCAGTAGAACTGCAGGTCAATGATCAGCGTTTTTCTAACCTTGGCCGCCGCGGCCAGCCTTTAAAGAATATTATCATTAATAAAGAAGGCCTGAAAATTTCTTAATGAAGCAAAAATTAGGGATATTAAGCCTGGGTTGCCCAAGGAATTTAGTTGATTCAGAGGGCCTGATTGGCCGGCTTAATCTTAAAGGCTATAAAATTGTTGAAGATATCACCACAGCAGATGTGGCTTTAATTAATACTTGTGCTTTTATCCAAGATGCTAAGCTTGAGTCAATTGATGCTATTTTAGATTTGATCGAGCTTAAGCAGCAGGGGAAGATTAAGAAGATCATTGTTTACGGCTGCTTAGCTCAGCGTTATAAAGATGAGTTAAGAAAGCAGTTGCCGGAAGTGGATGCTTTTGTGGGTTCACTTAAACTTGATTCCGAAGCAAAAAGGTTTGCTTTAACCCCTAAACATTATGCTTACTTGAAAATATGCGAAGGCTGTGTTAATAATTGCAGTTATTGCATCATTCCTAAAATTAAAGGTAAGTTAACTAGCCTGGATGAGCGGTCAATCCTTGATCAAGTTAAGCGTTTTAACCGGAAAAAGATTTCTGAGCTTAATATTATTGGCCAGGATATCACCGGTTTTGGCATGGATCGCAGTGGCCAAAGCCAGCTAACTGTTCTTTTAAAAAAAATAATCGCCAATACCCCGGATATCAACTGGATCCGGTTGTTATATTTAAATCCCGAAAGAGTGACGGATGAATTACTGGCGATAATCAAAACTCAGGAGCGGGTATGTAAATATATTGATTTGCCTATCCAGCATATTAATAATCGCATACTTAAACGAATGTGCCGTAAGATTACTGAAAAAGAGATTGTGGCTCTTATTCAGAAAATTAGAAAGGTAATTCCGGGGGTTTGTTTGCGCAGTTCCCTGATTGTGGGTTTTCCTTCGGAGACCGACGCAGAATTTAAGCAATTACTTAAATTTGTCCAGGATATAAAGTTTGAGAGGCTGGGGGCATTTATTTATTCCCGCGAGGAAGGTACAGCGGCTTATAATTTTAACGGGCAAATTTCGAAGCCGCTTAAAGAGGAACGTTTTAATCTGATTATGTCGGCCCAGGCGGCTATTGCCACGGATATCAACAGTAAGTTCCTGGGGAAAAGTATCCAGGTTTTGGTTGAGGATAAGCTCGATGGCGCGTATTCGGGCCGCACGCAATATGATGCGCCTGAAGTTGACGGCCTAGTTTATATAAATTCAGAAAAAAAATTAAAAAAGGGTGAATTTGTGAAAGTAAAAATTACCGATACATTAGAATATGATTTAGTAGGGGAGGTAGACTAATGAATTTAGCCAATCGTTTGACCATGTCACGTATCTTATTAACTTTTGTGTTTATGTTTTTTTTATTTTGCCAGGGGCTTTGGGCTAAAGCTGCCAGCTTAATTGTTTTTACGTTGGCTGCGCTTTCTGATTTATTTGATGGTATGATTGCCCAGCGTTTTAATATGGTTACGGATTTTGGCAGGCTGATGGATCCCATCGCAGATAAAATCCTGGTTTTAGCGGCCTTTGCGGCGTTTGTGCAGATGCAGTTAATTGATGCCTGGATGTTTGTGATCATCGTCTCCCGGGAAATATTAATTACTTCTTTGCGTTTGTTTGCCTTAAATAAAGGCAAGGTGCTTTCGGCGGCGCGCGCCGGAAAACATAAAACAGTCTCTCAGATGGTGGTAATTTTTGCAATTTTAGGTTTTATATTACTTAAAGAGATTGTGCTTAAGTATTCAACCTGGAATCCGGCTTGGGAGAAGATCTTTCGCCAGGGTATATTTTGGCTGATGGTAGTTACTCTGGGATTGACGCTTTATTCCGGATTATCCTATTTATGGGAGAACCGTAAGATAATCGCACGTCTATGAGATTTGTTCTTCTGTTCCGCAATTTTTTTGTCAAAGCCATCAGTTCAGTTTTTTTTATTGGGTATCTTCCCCTGGTCCCGGGTACCTTTGGCAGCCTTGCCGCAGTAGGATTAATTTATCTGCTTAAAAACAGTAATTCTTCAGTTTATTTTTTATCTATTTTAGCGGTATTTGTTTTGGGTTTACTTACCAGCGGCCGGATGGAGAAGTTATTAGGTAAAAAAGACCCCGGGTGCATTGTTATCGATGAAGTAGCTGGAATGCTTATTGCGTTTTGTTTTATTCCGGTTAATTTAAAAACAATTTTTTTAGGTTTTCTGATATTTCGTATCCTGGATACGCTTAAGCCATTTCCCGCCGGAAGATTGCAGCATTTGCGCGGTTCCCTGGGCGTGATGATCGATGATCTAATCGCGGGTATTTATACGAATATTGTGCTTTGGGTGATTTTAAAGTTGGTTGTTCTTTAGGTTTTATAGGTTAGCGGCTAATAAACGTATTGCTTTTAAAGCGGCACTTCTGCGGATTTCTTGGCGGTTTCCTGGTAATAAAAATAATCGACAAATAATTTTGTTTTTACTGGCTAGGCCGATATAGACTGTGCCTTTGGGTTTTGAGCTGGTTGCGCCAGTGGGCCCGGCAATTCCGGTTATACTGACACCAAAATCCGCATTTGTTTTTTTGCGGATATTTTTGGCCATTAATCTGGCGGTTTTTTCTGATACGGCGCCGTATTGATTAATTATTTTCTTAGGTATACCTAAAATCTGTTCCTTGGAATTGTTGCTATAGGTAACTAAGCCTAAAAGAAAATAAGCGGAAGCTTGCGGATACTTAGTTAACAGGCTGGAAAGTAATCCTCCAGTGCAGGATTCAGCAACCGAGATAGTTTTTTTGCGCTTAAGCAGTTTATGATGAAGTTGGTTGGCTAATTTATTTAACATTACCTACATTATAGCTTTTTTTAATTGCATTGACAAGGCTGGATTTTATGTTATACTTACTAAGTTAATCTTCGGGGCAGGTGTAAATCCTGACCGGCGGTTGCGCAGAAGCGCACACCGGCGGCTCCTTTAGCGCCGAGTGTAAAGCCCGCGAGCCAAAGTTTAGATTAAAAACTTTGGCAGATCTGGTGAGATTCCAGAGCCGATGGTGCCATGTAGATGGCGACAGTCCAGATGGAAGAAGATTGAAATTGATAACCCGAAGATTTTGTTCGGGTTTTTTTATTGAGGGAATAACCGTGTTTGACCCAATTCCAGAAATTCTAGAAGATTTAAAAAATAATAAGATGGTTATCGTGGTTGATGATGAGGACCGCGAGAATGAAGGCGACCTGGTGATGGCCGCTGCTTCGGTTAAGCCGGAAGATATAAATTTTATGGCTAAGTTTGGCCGCGGCCTTATTTGCGTTCCCATGGAAGAAGATAGATTACGCTTTCTGGAACTTGACCCGATGTTAAAAAATACCTTACAGGCCAGCAAAGAAGACCCATTTAAAACTGCCTGGATGATCTCGGTTGATGCGGCTAAAGGCGTAACTACCGGTATTTCAGCTTATGACCGCGCCCGGACAATTGAAGTTTTAATTAATCCGCAGAGTGGCTCAGAAGATTTAATGCGTCCCGGCCATATCTTTCCTTTACGGGCCCGCCGGGGAGGGGTTTTAGTCAGGGCGGGGCATACGGAAGCAAGTTTAGACCTGATGAATTTAGCCGGCCTTTATCCTGCCGGAGTAATTTGCGAGATTATGAATGACGATGGCTCGATGGCGCGACTGGAGAATTTGCTGGAGTTTTCTAAGAAACATAATTTGAAAATTTGCACGATTGCCAGTTTAATTGAATATCGCCGCAAGTCAGAGAAGTTGATCGAGGCAATCGTAGAAACCAAGCTTCCCACGAAATTTGGGGAATTTAAATTAATTATTTATCGCGATAAAACCAGCAACCAGACACATATTGCCCTGACCATGGGGACCTGGTCAGAGGAAGAGGTTCTAGTGCGCGTGCATTCAGAGTGTTTAACCGGGGATGTTTTTGGTTCGCTGCGCTGTGATTGCGGCAGGCAGTTAGAAAAAGCCATGGAAATTATCGGTCGCCAGAAACAAGGCGTTATTCTTTACATGAGCCAGGAGGGCCGCGGTATCGGCTTAGTCGAAAAATTGCGCGCGTATAATCTTCAGGATAAAGGTCTGGATACAGTTGAAGCGAATGAGGCTTTAGGGTATAAAGCTGATCTGCGTGATTACGGTATTGGCGCGCAGATGTTAGTGGATTTAGGCATAAAACAGATAAAATTATTAACGAACAACCCACGCAAAATTGTCGGCCTGGAGGGTTATGGATTAAAAGTTTCCCAGCGCATACCTTTAGAGATTGAACCAAACATTGAAAATTACAAATACCTTAAAACAAAAAAAGATAAACTCGGACATCAAATAGAACTTTAAAAAGGGAGGAAGTTATGGCCAAGGTAATTGAGGGTAATTTGTTAGCCAAAGGTAAAACTTTTGGATTAGTCGCTTCGCGGTTTAATGATTTTATGACTAAAGAGTTAGTCAGCGGCTGTATTGATACTCTGGTCCGCCATGGTGCTGATGAAAAAGATATTACTTTAACCTGGGTTCCGGGCGCGTTTGAAGTTCCTTTAGTTGCCCAGAAAATGGCGCAAACTAAATCATTTGACGCTTTGGTTTGCTTAGGGACGGTAATCCGCGGAGCAACCCCGCATTTTGATTATATTGCTTCGGAAGTTGCTAAAGGTGTAGCCAAAGTTTCTTTAGATAGCGGAGTTCCGGTTATCTTTGGTATTATTACTGCCGATAGCATTGAACAGGCAGTAGAGCGTTCAGGTTCTAAAGATGGCAATAAGGGCAAAGATGCGGCTCTTTCTGCCATTGAGATGGCTAATTTAACCAAGCAGTTGAAATAATAATTTAATTCTCGACCAGTGCGAAAACGAACTAAAGCCAGGGAATATGTTTTGCAGATGCTCTATCAGGTGGATATCACCCGGGGTAGTTGGCAGGAGATTTTTGAAAATTTTTGGCAATCTCAGGATCATGAAGATCCTTCGCCAGAATCTAAGGATTTCTCGGCGCAATTACTCCAAGGGGCAATAGAACATTTACCTGAGATCGATAAAAAAATTAGTTTATATGCGGCGAATTGGCAGCTTGAGCGTATGGCATTTGTGGATCGCAATATTATGCGCTTAGGTTGTTTTGAGCTTCTTTTTCGCGAAGATATTCCCCCAAAAGTTGCGATTAATGAAGCTGTTGAATTAGCGAAAAAATACTCCGGGTCAGAGTCTGGCAAGTTTGTCAACGCCATACTGGATAAAATAAAAATCGAGAAAGAAAAATGAAATACGCGGATTTACATGTGCATACCATCGAAAGCGATGGTACTTACACGCCTGCTCAGTTAATTAAAGCAGCACTTGAGCGCGGTTTATCGGCGATAGCGATTACTGATCATGATACAGTAGGCGCGATAGCGCAGGCTTTGGAAGAGGCTCAGGGCACTACGCTTGAGATAATTCCTGGAATTGAGCTGACTGCTCAGCAGGATAATAAAGAAATCCACCTTTTGGGTTATTTTCTTAATTATCAACAACCAGAGTTGCTTAATAAATTACAATTAGTTCAGCAAAACCGGATCCAGCGTGTTTATAAAATTGTTGAAAATCTCAAAGAATCAGGAGTAAAGCTTAACGCGCAGACTGTTTTTA
>JAQTRA010000053.1 GCA_028712045.1 Candidatus Omnitrophota bacterium
GATATCTAATAAAATCAGCCATTTCTGAGGGCTTTACGCTTCTTTCTGCCTCATAAAAAGAAAAACCCTCATACGAATCTGTGGCTCGCTTGAGCCTGTGTTCGTATGAGGGTAACATTTGGGGTGGCTGACGGGGATCGAACCCGCAAACCTTCTGAACCACAATCAGAAGCTCTAACCAGTTGAGCTACAGCCACCATATCTATTACACATGCGCGATGGCATGGCAATTACAACAAAGTCGTTCTAAATTTTCGATACTATTACTCTTTCGATTCCCATCTTTATGATGAACTACGAGAACACGCTTATCAGTAATACCGCACTTATTGCATTTAAACGGTATTTTATGCCTTCGCATTAAATCCCGATAAGCAGCTTCCCCTGCTATCCAATTCGGAGAATTAACGCCACAACGGACATTTTTATTTTCCCAAGAGCAATGACAACTTACCGAACAAAAAAATCTTTTACTTCCTGATTTTTTATAATCACGCGGAGTCCTGTAAATCTCCTTACCGCAATTAACACATTTAACCCACTTCCCATTTCGCTGAGCTTTAGAACGACACCTTATCGAACAACTCTTGCCCCATCCTTTATCAGCGTGAAATTTTTTAACAAAAAATAGTTTACCACAAATTTTACATTTTCTCCTAATCATAAACAAATTATATCAAAGAACTCATTAATTGTCAAAACAAAGAACAAGGCCACAACCTGATGCTCTAACCATCATCACAATCTAAAAAGAGCTAATTCTCCGAAACTTACTTGTTCATTGCGTCTTCAAAAAATTTCTTGATACCATTACTTAAATCAATTACGCCATCAACCACAGCTTTGGATAAATTCGTACCACTTCTTATCCCACTTTGCAGCATTTTTCCGGGTAACAAAAATACATCCTGAGTCCTTAATCCGGAATTAGCCCGGCCTTGCATAATCTTTCCTTCAAATGCGGATTTAATATGGGCAAAACTAAACTCCGGCCGGTCCATCTTGGTATGAAAGGTAAAATCCAAAACTACTTTACCCTGATTCATGGCTTTAAACATATCCAGGACAGCATCGGTAATCCGCTCAGCTTTTTCCTGAGATTCTTCCGGAGTACGCACCTTACGCACAATATCGGCTAACTCCAAATGGCAATTCGCAGCAATATCGTTATTTTCACCTTTAATCGTACTGTTAAAACTCAGCTTAGCTTTTACAATCCGCGCTTTCTCTAAATCCACCCAATTGGAATAATAAGGATGAAACGCAATGCCATCGATATTTTCAATTTTTAAAGTAGCCAGCATATCTTTTTTAAATGAGTTTAACCAACCGCTCATATAAATTTTACCATCCGGCTCCCCGGTATTCCAGGGAATTCTTCCTCTTAATTCAAAATCAGTTTTGGTGTTAACCGCAAAAGTATATAAATTCTTTAAATCAAAACTGATATCTCTTACCGTAAGCTTGATTCCCTGCGTGCCGGCGCTCTGGTCAATAATATCCAGCTCTCCCTGCCTGATCTTTAAGCTTTTGATGATTAAACGTAAATCGCCATTATTACTGACATCGGCATTTTCAACAACAGTAGCCGGGACAGCTGGCTTATCTGAAACAACAGCAACTTCGGAGGCAACAGGTTCTTTTGGTGCAGAAAATTTCTTTTCAATTGTAAGCTTAGGATTTATAATTCTGATTTTATTAAAAGCAACTTTGCCCAGAAAAATACTGGGAATGCTCGGCGATAAATAAATACTGCTAATTTTAGCCAGGCCTTCGATTTCTAAATCCTTAAGCTCGATATTTAAAGGCGGCTTAATAACCAGCTGGCCTATACTCACCTTGCGGCCGGTTGCTTCCTTAAGCTTATTTGCTATAAAAAGTTTGCCTTGAAACAGCAAAAAAACATAAAAACAGCAAAAAACAATTACTACGGCTGCTATAATTATAAAAATATTTTTCCAGTTTTTCATAAAAATTCTTAGGTTTATTTTAATTTAACGCGCCTGGGCCGAATCGAACGGCCAACCACCGGCTTAGAAGGCAGGTGCTCTATCCAATTGAGCTACAGGCGCATATAAATTATCAAAGAAATTATTCGGGGCGACAGGACTTGAACCTGTGACCTCTTGCTCCCAAAGCAAGCGCTCTAGCCAAACTGAGCCACGCCCCGTATTACAATTACATCTTACGTGCGAAAGAACAAGTATATCAACTCACTGCTTTTTTAACAATGTATTTCTGAATTATTCGCTTAGCTTTCTCTAAAGCATAATAACGGTGGCTCATTTTATGCTTAATTTTTTCCCCCAACTGGGCAAATGTCTTTTTATATTTTGGAATATAAAATAACGGATCATACCCGAAACCCGCGGATCCTTTAGGCTCTAATGCGATTAAGCCCGGGCATTTACCCTCTACCACGCCAATCAATCCTTTTTTATCCGCTAAAGCCACAGCACAAACATAATGCGCTTTTCTTTTTTGTAACGGTAAAGCCGCTAATAATCCCAGCAGTTTAAAATTATTTTTTAAATCGCTTTTCTCTTTCCCGGAAAAACGCGCGGAACGGATCCCCGGAGCTCCATTTAAAAAATCAACGCATAAACCCGAATCTTCACCCAAACAAAGAGAACCGGTGAAACGCGCCAATTGAACTGCTTTCTTTACGGCGTTGGCTTTAAAAGTTTTCCCATTCTCCATAACTTGCGGCGCATCTTTATAGCTATCCAGAGAAAGCAGCTTTAAATCTATACCTTTTAAGATTTCTTTTATCTCAAATAATTTCTTTTTATTCCGAGTAGCTACTACTAATTGCATCATTTAGCTAAAATATCTCCGACCAACCTACGCTGCATACTAAAAAGTTCTTCGATTCCCTTTTTAGCTAGATCCAGCATGGTATCCATCTTATCTTTAGAAAAAGGCTTACGCTCCGCAGTCCCCTGAACCTCGATAAATTCACCGGTTCCGGTCATAATTACATTCATATCTACTTCAGCTTTAGAATCCTCTTCATAACACAAATCTAAAATCATTTCCCCGTTTAAAACTCCGACGCTAGTGGCAGCAATATAATTTCCGACCGGAACCCGGTCAATTTTACCGTCTTTTTTAAGTTTCGCCAGGGCATCAACCAAGGCAATAAAACTTCCGGTAATGGAAGCTGTGCGCGTTCCTCCGTCACCCTGGATAACATCGCAATCAATCCAAATTGTGCGCTCACCGATTTGTTTCATTTCTGTAACTGACCTCAGCGACCTGCCGATTAAGCGCTGAATCTCATAAGTACGCCCGGAATCCTTACCTCGGGGGATACGACTGCCGCAGGAACGCGGAAGCATACCGTACTCCGCGGTAACCCAACCCGTACCTGAACCTCTTAAAAATGGCGGCACAGTTTCTTCGACCGAAGCAGTGCAAATTACTTTAGTATTGCCTAATTCTATCAGGCAAGATCCTTCGGGATATTTAATATAATTCCTGGTAATCGTAACTTTTCTAAGTTTATCATTACCGCGTCCGTCAAGCCTAACCATAAATACTCCTTCCATTAGCATCAATTGCCACCATTAAAGGAAAATCTTTAACTTCCAATTTTAAAATTGCCTCCGGCCCTAAATCCCCGTAAGCAACTTTTTTAGCGCTCAGAACATACTGGTTTAACAATGCCCCACAACCGGCATAAGTAAGAAAATACACTCCTTTATATTTCTTAATCGCTTCTTTTACCTCAGACGAACGATTGCCTTTACCAATCATTCCTTTTAATCCCTGTTTAAGCAACAGAGGCGTAAATTCATCCATGCGCGAACTTGTAGTCGGGCCGCAAGAACCAATTACTTTTCCTTTGGGAGTTTTGGTCGGGCCGCAATAATAAATAATTGAATTCTTTAATTCAAATGGTAGCCGGCTGCCTTTTTTTATTGCCGCAACCAATCTCTTATGCGCCTGGTCACGGGCAGTATAAATAATCCCGCTGAATAATAATTCCCGGCCGGCTGGAAAAGTATCTATTTTTTTCATAAGGTTACTGAAGCGCTCCTTAAGGCGTGGCAGCTGATATTTACGCTTACCGGTAATCCGGCGATATGCGTAGGATGTGTTTGCAGATGCACGGCTAAAGCAGTATTTACTCCGCCCAGGCCCATTGGCCCAATCTTAGATTTATTTATTTGTTTTAATAAATCCTGCTCTAATTTTGAATTTTTAGAAGAAATCTTTCTGAGTAATGCTTTTTTCGCCAGAATACCGGCATACTCTGCTGTCCCTCCGATACCTACGCCGATAACATACGGCGGGCAGGCATCGGGCCCGGCATCCTGAACTACCTTAACAATAAAATCCTTAATTTCTTTAATGCTGGCCGTAGGTTTAAACATTTTTAATTGTGATTTATTTTCGCAACCAAAACCTTTCGGCAATAAAGTTAACTTTATCTGATCACCCTTAACTATATCGATATGAATAATGCCGGGAGAAAATAAAGCCTTACCCCGGAGTAAAGGATTCCGGACAATGGAATTTCTTAAGCAATATTTTTTATATCCGGCTTCAATACCTTGATTAATCGCCGCATTTAGATCGCCGGTAACATTCACCTCCTGGCCAAGTTCAACAAAAACTACCCCCATCCCGGTATCCTGACAAATGGCTAATTTTTCTTTTTTGGCATAAGCAGCATTATCCAAAATAGCCTTAAGGATTTTTTTTGCCCGGTGGCTTTTCTCTTGCTTAAAAGCCTGGCGCAAAGCCATTAAAACATCCGGGCGCAAAATGAAATTAGCCTCAGCACAAAGCCGGATTAAAGCATCTTTTATTTTTAGAGCGCTTATTTTTTTCATTTAGATTTATACTCCCGGGATACCGTAGTAGTAATACCCCCGCGAGGATTAAAAACCCCGGTAATCTTTATCCAGCGCGGCTGAACTGCTTTTACAAAATCCTCCAGCATTTTATTAATTAAATGCTCATGAAAGATACCGACATTGCGGAAAAATATAGTATACATTTTAAAGGATTTTAGCTCCACGCAGAATTTTTTAGGAGAATATTCAATACGGATAACCGCAAAATCCGGCAAGCCGGTTTTAGGGCAGATACAGGTGAACTCCGGGATATCTAAATTAATCGCATAAACCTTATCTGCGAATTCATTCTGCCAAACCTCAATTTCCGGAGTTTTAAGCCCCCGGACGTTTTTCTGTAAACCCTCATAACTTGATTTCTTCATTTATTTTAACCCCACTATTTTATGTATCTGCGGTATAACACAGGTGGTCACGCCTCTTTGATTAGCGATACATTTAAACCTGGATAATTTGTCATCCAACACCGCGTTATGCTCATAGTTATTCGGCTGTAAAATTAAAACACTCGCCGGGCTTACTTCCTTAATTAATTCCGCGGCCAGAAATATATCTTTCTCTAAGGTTTTCTGGCAGATAATCGCTTTTAAAAATACTTCTTTTTTGCTGGCTACTTTTAAAAACTTCCGATGCATCTGCCAGAGGTTACCCATGCCGCTGGATGAAGGCAATTTTAAATCCATAGCCACGATATCGATTAATTCGATCAGCTCCTCTAATTCCGGGACCAAAGTACCATTGGTTTCCAAATAATGCTTATGCCCATGTTTAGCCGTAAGCTTTAATATAGCCTTTAAAAAGTCCTTATGTAAAAGCGGTTCGCCGCCGGTAAACGAGATAGAGTGATATTTATCGCAATAAAGCTTAATCTCCTCAAAGAGCTCCTCGGCATCATATTCCATGAACCGGTCAAGCTTGGTATCGCAATAGCTGCAATTTAAATTACAGCCGAAAAAACGCACGAATATCTGCTTCTCGCCTAAATACAGGCCTTCTCCCTGCACACTTTCAAAAATTTCCGAAATTCTGGCTTTGATCATTTTATTAAACTGTCAATTAGGCCGGCCTCTTTAAAACCTTTAGCGCGGTAATAACAACTGTCACATTTCTGGCAAGGCTGTTTTTGCCCACGATAACATGACCAGGTCAGATCAAAAGGCACTTTAAGTTTTTTGCCTAAAAGAATGATCTGCGATTTACTTAGATGTAATAACGGCGCTAAAATCTTAAACTTACCCAAAGTCCCAACTTTAGCCATTTGGCTGAAAGCTTTTAAAAACTCCGGCCGGCAATCCGGATAACCCGAATAATCCTGGGCATGCGCGCCGATAAAAATTGCCTGCGCCTTAATTGTTTCAGCAAACGATAAAGCAAAACTTAAAAATATGATATTACGAGCCGGAACATATGTAGCCGGCACACCCCGGGAAATCTTCTCCGAAACTTTTATTTTCTTATCGGTTAAAGCCGACCCTTTCCAGGGAAAATTAATTTTTAATACCTGATAACTGGCTGCGCCGGCCCGGGCGATCTGAATAGCAGAATTAATTTCTTTTTTATGCCGCTGGCCATAATCAAAGATTAAACAATGGCTGAGATACCCTCTTTTTTTAGCCAGGTATAAAACTGTAGCCGAATCCAGGCCCCCGGATAAAAGCACTACTGCCTGCTTAATAATTTTACTCTTCATAAGTAGCAGCGCTGGTAATATTTTCCCAAACTGTAACGGAGGCCAGCAAAGGAATCTGGCTTTTAAGCTGGCCGTAAATATATTTGGCAATATTTTCCGAAGTCGGATTCAGCTTTTTAAAAGCGCTTAACTTATTCAGATATTTATGATCCAGCTTATCTAAGACAGTATTTAATTTATTTTTCAGGAATTTAAAATCTAAAACCATCCC
>JAQTRA010000002.1 GCA_028712045.1 Candidatus Omnitrophota bacterium
ATACAAATTTAACCCCTTACGCCTGGGCTCCCTTAATTTCCTCTTTATTCGCCGGCATATCTGCTTCTTCTCTGCGGTAAACTATGGTCACTTCGCTGCCGAATCTTTTAGCAGTCCGGGCCGCATCCACGGCAACATTACCAGCGCCAATAATAATTACTTTTTTACCGATAGCTGGAGCCCGGCCAGTCGCCACATCCTCTAAAAAGGCAGTGCCGGATAATACCCCTTTTAATTTTTCTTCCGCAATACCCAAACCCATATTTTTATAGGCTCCGGTTGCCAAAAACACAGCATCCGACTCTTTAATTTTATCCTGTAATTTTGCCGCGCTGATCTTTTGATCACATAAAATTTTTACACCCATCTTCCTGACAAAAGCAATTTCTTTTTTTAATACTGCTTTGGGCAGGCGGTATTCAGGAATGCCATATCGTAAAACCCCGCCGGGCTGGCGATTAGCTTCATAAATAACCACCTCATGGCCAAGCCGGCTAAGGTAAAATGCCGCGGTTAACCCGCAAGGGCCGGCGCCAATTATCGCAATCTTCTTTCCGCTCTTAGGTAATTTTTCTTTTACTAAACGCTGGATAATTTTTACTTCCTGTTTACCTTTATATATACTATCGGCAATATACCGGTGGATCTCTCCTTGAGAAACAGGATGATCAATATCCTCCCGGCGGCAGCGCATTTTACAGTGGAAATGGCAGATCCTGCCAGTCGAAGACGGGAAAGGATTATCCCGGATAATACATTCGAATGCTTCATTCATTTTATCTTCTTTAAATAATTCTAAAAATCCCGGGATATTCATATGCAAAGGACAGCTATTTTCACAAGGAGAAACAAAAAGATCCGCGCAAACCCCGCCGTCACAACGCTTGACTTGGATATGTTCCTCATATTCATTCTTAAAATATTTAAGTGTGGTCAATACAGGATTTGGGCCGGTCTGGCCTAACCCGCAAAGAGCAGTATCTTTAATCACTACTCCCAGATCTTCTAAATTCTGCAGATCAGCCTGGCTGGCTTTACCCTTAGTAATATTAGTCAGCATATTTAAGCTTTGGTTTAATCCTTCCCGGCAGGGCGTGCATTTGCCGCAAGATTCACTGGTGGTAAACTCTGTAAAATACCGCGCCACATCAACCATACAATTATCATCATCCATGACCACCATCCCGCCTGAACCCATGATCGCGCCAAGTGCAGCCAAAGTCTCATAATCAATGGGAGTATTAAATAATGTTACCGGGATACACCCTCCGGAAGGCCCGCCGCTTTGCACTGCCTTAACCTTTTTGTTAGTACCGGTTCCGGAGCCGATATTATAAACCAGAGTTTGTAAAGTTTCCCCTAAAGGCAACTCCACTAAACCCGTATTTTTGATCTTACCTACCAGAGAAAAAACTTTAGTTCCGGAACTGTTTTGCGTCCCGGTTTGCTTAAACCAATCTGCGCCTTTGGCAATCACCACCGGAATATTGCTCCAGGTTTCCACGTTATTAATATTAGTGGGTTTGCCTAAATACCCTTTTTGCGCCGGAAATGGCGGCCGCGGATGCGGCCTTCCGGATTTACCCTCCAGCGAAGAAATTAAGGCTGTCTCCTCTCCGCAAACAAAAGCACCGGCTCCTTCAACTAATTGTAAATCAAAAGAAAAACCACTGCCTAATATATTTTCTCCCAAAAGCCCGTAACTTCTGGCCTGATTAATCGCAATCTTAATCCGTTCTACGGCTAAAGGATATTCGGCGCGCACGTAAATAATGCCCTGAGAAGCACCCATGGCGTAAGCGCCAATAATCATCCCTTCTAAAAGCATATGCGGGTCGCTCTCACTTTCATTACGATTCATATACGCGCCAGGGTCACCTTCATCAGCATTGCAAATAACATATTTCTGATCAGCGTTCTCCTTCTGCATTAATTCCCATTTAATCCCGGTAGGAAAGCCCGCTCCTCCCCGGCCTCTTAACTTTGAGTTTTTTATCTTAGTAATTACCGCTTCCGGCTTAAGATCTTTTAAAACAGTTAGCAAAGCCTGATACCCGCCGACAGCGATATACTCTTCGATATCTTCCGGATTAATCAATCCGCAATCCCTTAAAACAATTTTTTTCTGCCATTTAAAAAACGGAATTTTATCCCAGTCAGGTATTTGTTCAAAACCCTCACCGTAAGTAACCTGCGCCGTAAGATGGTCCCATTTTTGGATTTTACATAAGACTCTTTTCGGATTAATATTGCTGTTCGCCAGCTCCCGGACAATAGCATCTACATCTTTAGGTAAAACACAGTTTAAAATAACCAGCGGTTTGCCGGCTAAAGTGATATTTACAAAAGGCTCCTGCGCGCAAAAACCAAAACAACCTACTTTGGTCAACACCGCCGGCAATTTTCTTTTTGCCAGCGCAACTTTAAAAGCCTCAAAAAGTTCACCAGCGCCATTGCCAATACCGCAAGTTCCCAGGCCCACGGCAATCCGCACGCTTTTAGGCAACAATTTTGCCAGGCCCTTTTCTTTAATTAATTTTAAATCTTCGGCGTTTTTAATGATCATTTTTTATTTTTACGCTGGCCTATACTTTTTACAATCTTAAATAATTTCTGGGTAGTCATGCGGCTATAGATATTACCGTCTAATTCAACTACCGGAGCCAGCGCACACTGGCCAAAACAGGCAACCGTTTTAATCGTAAATTTATTATCCTTAGTCGTCAAAAATGACTTGCCGTCCTGGCTGAAATCTTCTTCTTTAAAACCAAATAAGTTAATTAAAAAATCCAGGAGGTTTTTGGAACCCCGGGTATGGCAGGCTGTCCCCCGGCAAACAATAATTGAATGCTCTCCCTGCGGGGCAAGATTAAAAAAAGCGTAAAAAGTAATAATGTTATAAATCCTGGAAACCGGGATGTTGGTTTTTCCGGCGATATACTCTAAGGCTTCCTGAGTGAGGTATTTGTGCTGGTTTATTTTCTGGGCATCTTCTAATATTCCCAGCAGCCTTCCCGGCTTACCGGTATATTTAGAGATAATCTTATCTAATCCTGCTTTATCCAACTCTATCGGGGCGGGTTTCATTATTTGGTTTTTTCCATGACATTGACAAAATAAATAAGATTCTCTAACTCAATCTCTAAATTAACATTATTAATAATACAACCTTCAGCGCTTTTAAGCCTTAAGGGAGCAAAATTAAGTATCCCCTTAATTCCCGAAGCACAAATCATATCTGCAGCCTGCTGGGCAGCAATATCCGGAACCGCTAAAATAGCAATCCGGATAGAATTAGTTTTTATAAAGCTTTTGGCTTCCTCTAAAGGCAAAACCGGGACAGGATTAGAACGGTTAATTTTAGCCGGGTCAATATCAAAACCCGCTACTATTTTTATGCCTTCTTTTTCAAATCCCCGGTAACGCATTAACGCCGAGCCGATATGGCCGCCACCTACTACAATAACCTTCTGCAACTGATCTTTACCCAGAATGCTGTTTAGTTTTTCCAGTAAAGAGTCAATCTGGTAACCTCCTTTTTTATTTCCGGAGATACCAAAGATAGAAAAGTCTTTTCTGACCTGGGAAGCAGTAACCCCCACTGAATCCGCCAGGTTATCTGAGAAAACTTTCACAAAACCCAAAGCTTGCAGTCTATAAAGAGCGTTTTTGTATCGGGAAAGCCGAATGATGCAGTTTTTGTTTGTAATCATATTGTTCCGTTTTTCACAATAACAGAAATAATATAACCCAAGCAGAATTTTTTGTCAAGAATATTTTTAGGATTATTTATAAAAGTAAAGTTACCTGATTCTGTAAAACTTGCATAAACCCACCTGGCGATGAGTCGATTACGCTGACCGAACCGGCAGATTGGCGTAAGATAATTTTACCCGCACTCAGCTTAGCCACTAAAGGAGCGTGGTGCGCCAAAACACCCAGATATCCTGATGCCGAAGGAGCAACTAAAGATACTGCCTGGCCCTCGTAAATAATTTTGTCGCGGGAATAAATCCCCACCTGAAAAGTTTTATCCATTTTCTTTACTGATTATCCAGCAGTTGTTTATTTTTCTCGATTGCTTCTTCGATTGAGCCAACCATGTAAAAAGCCTGTTCGTGTAAATGATCCAACTCACCCTTAATAATCATTTTAACCCCTTTGATCGTATCCTCTAATTTTACATACTTACCTTTTAATCCGGTAAAATTCTCGGCTACAAAAAAAGGCTGCGAAAAGAATCTCTGCACTTTGCGCGCCCGCTGGACAATTAATTTATCTTCATCGGATAACTCATCAATACCTAAAATTGAAATAATATCCCGCAAGTCTTTATAACGTTGCAGGATTTTCTGAACCGCTAAAGCAGTATTATAATGCTCCTCTCCTAAAAGACGGGGGTCCATAATCCGGGAGTTAGAATCTAAAGGATCAACTGCCGGATAAATTCCCAGCTCAGAGATCTGGCGCGATAAAACTATTTTTGCGTCAAGATGTGAAAACACCGCTGCCGGAGCCGGGTCAGTAAGGTCATCAGCCGGAACATACACTGCCTGAATAGAAGTTATTGAACCATCGCGGGTAGAGGCGATCCTCTCTTCAAGTTGAGCCACTTCAGTGGAAAGATTAGGCTGATAGCCTACTGCCGAAGGCATCCTGCCTAAAAGCGTAGAAACTTCACTGCCGGCCTGGATATAGCGGTAAACATTATCAATAAACAAAAGTACATCTTTTCTTTCCTGGTCACGGAAATACTCTGCCATGGTTAAAGCGGATAAACCAATACGCAGGCGGGCGCCCGGCGGCTCATTCATCTGGCCAAATACCAAGGCGCTATTTTTAACTACTCCCGATTCATTTAATTCCAGCCAAAGTTCATTTCCTTCGCGAGTGCGCTCACCAATGCCAGCAAAAACCGACACGCCTCCGTGTTCTGTAGCAATGGTCCGGATCAACTCCATAACAATTACTGTCTTACCTACACCGGCACCGCCAAACAACCCGACTTTTCCACCTTTAGGAATCGGAGCCAAAAGATCGATCACCTTTAATCCTGTTTCTAAAATATTTTCTATAGGCAACTGCTCCTCAAAATTAGGGCTGGACCGGTGAATAGGATTACGCGTTTCCGGATGCTCCAGTGGCCCTTTGCCGTCTATGGTTTCACCCAGAAGATTAAAAATCCTGCCTAAAGTTTGCCGGCCGATGGGCACGGTGATCGGGCTGCCCGTATCAATGGCTTTCATCCCACGCACTAAACCATCAGTCGAGCCTAAAGCAATACAACGCACAGTATTATTGCCGATATCCTGAGCAACCTCTAAGGTAAGGTTGATCCCCTTTTCCTCGATCTTAATCGCGTTCAAAAGCTGCGGCCCCTGATTCTCAGGAAATCCGATATCCACGCTTGGCCCAATAATTTGAAGTATCTTTCCCTCTGCCATAATTTTATCCTCTCAATGCTTCCGCTGATGAAGTAATCTCTAAAATATCCTGGGTAATCCCCGCCTGCCTGACTTTGTTCCTGAAAAGCACTAATCCTTCTAAAAGATCTTTAGCATTATCCGTGGCTGTTTTCATCGACACAGTCCGGGCAGCATGCTCAGAAGTAAACGCCTCTAATAAAACAAGCTGCAGTTTAATTAAAAGATAACGCGGAATTAAATCATTCAAAATACTTTTAAGATCTGGCTCGGCAATATACTCAGTCGGCACAACTGTCCTGGGCTGGATACTCAACAATTTTTCGATTCTAGCTTTTTGCACTAAAGAGTTTTCAAAATAGGTAAAAGCTAAATAAACCGAACCGACTTTTCCGCTTAAAAATAATTCACTTAACTCTGTGGTAATTTTATTACAAAAATTCTGATTAAATTTTCCATTTAAACCCAGGTAGGTATTAAGTATTTCTACCCGCCGAGTTCGAAAATAATTCAGCCCTTTCTGGCCCACCACGATTAATTTTACGCGTTTTGAATTGTTCTTTTCTAAAAACTCCTGGGCAACCCGAAGGACATTCTGATTATACATTCCGCATAATCCGCTATCGGAGGTAATCAGGCAAAGGGCAATATCCGCCTGGGCCGGCTCTTTTTTAAAATATCCGGATAAATTTTCAGTTGATAGCCCGGCAAGATTATGCATCAGATTTTCTAATTTTAAAGCATAGGGGCGCAAAACAAACAGCTGATTCTCGATACGGTTCAGCTTGGCCACGGAAATCATCTGCATAGCGCCGGTTACTTTTTTGGTATTCTCCACGCTGCGGATTCTTGTCTTTATCTGCTTAATCGACTGCGACATTTTTAAGGATTAGCTAAAAATTCTTTTTTAAAATCATTAATCAGGTTATCCAGCTTACTTTTTAAACTTGAATCTAAATCATTCTTAGACTCTATTTCTGCCTGAATCCCGGGGTATTTTACATCAATAAATTTATACAATTGCTGTTCAAATTTCTTAATTAAGCCTACTTCTAAATCATCTAAAAACCCATTGGTCCCGGCATAAATAATAATTATCTGCCTGGCTGTCGGAAGCGGTTCATACTGCACCTGCTTTAAAACCTCCACCATTCTTTCACCCCGAGTTAACTGCGCCCGGGTGGTCTTATCTAAATCCGTGCCAAACTGCGTAAAGGTTACCAGTTCACGGTATTGCGCCAGGTCTAACCTTAGTTTTGAAGCTACCTGGCGCATAGCCTTACTCTGCGCTTTGCCTCCTACGCGAGAAACTGATAAACCCACGTTTACCGCCGGCCTGATCCCGGCGTAAAATAAATCACTTTCCAGATAAATCTGACCGTCAGTAATTGAAATTACATTAGTCGGGATATAACTGGATATATCACCGGCTTGAGTTTCGACAATTGGAATAGCGGTTATTGAACCGGCGCCTAAAGCATTATTTAATTTAGCGGAACGCTCTAGCAACCTAGAATGCAAATAAAAAATATCCCCGGGATACGCTTCCCTGCCCGGAGGCCGTCTAAGTAATAAGGATAACTGACGATAAGCCTGGGCATGCTTGGACAAGTCATCATAAATTACTAAAACATGTTTTCCTGAATACATCAGCTCTTCAGCCATAGCCGTGGCCGCATAAGGAGCAAGATATTGTAAGCTTGCCGAGGCCCGGCTGGAGGCACTGACAATAGTGGTATACTCCATTGCCCCATGTTTCTTAAGTATCTCGTTTACTGCTACCACGCTGGATAATTTCTGGCCGATAGCGCAATAAATACAATAAACATCTTTTCCTTTTTGATTAATAATCGTATCAATGGTAATCGCGGTTTTTCCGGTCTGGCGGTCTCCGATAATTAATTCGCGCTGGCCGCGGCCAATCGGAGTCATCGCATCAATCGCCTTAATTCCCGTCTGCAATGGCTGAGTTACCGGCTGCCTGGCGACTACATTCGGGGCACTGGATTCTATCGGCCTGGTTTTTTGCGTATTAACCGGGCCTTTACCATCAATTGGCCGACCTAAACCATTAACCACCCTGCCGACTAACGCCTCTCCTACGGGAACCTGCACAATTTTACCGGTGCGCTTGACAATATCGCCTTCGCGGATATTTTTATCCGGATTATCCGTACCAAAAATTACCACGCCAACGCTATCTTCTTCCAGGTTTAAAACCATGCCCATAATATTATCAGAAAACTGCACCAGCTCACCCATCATCACGTCATCTAATCCATAAACACGCGCGATAGTGTCACCCACCTGAATAACTGTGCCGATAGACTCAGTGCGCAGCCGGGTTTTATATTTTTCCAGCTCTTTTTTAATTATCGTCGTAACTTCTTCCGGTTTTAAAACCATTTTACGCCTTTCCTTAGGTTACCCCATGCTTACCGTAGTAAGTTTTTCTTTCAGATCATTAAGCCGCTTGATTACGGAGCCGTCAATAATGGTATTACCAATAACTACCTGCACTCCTCCCAGGAGGCTGCCATCTAAATCAATATAAAATCTCAGGTCCTTTTTAAGTTTATTTTTTAAAACAACTTCTATTTTTTTTATCAAATCTAATTCCAGCGGGAATGCGGTTTTAAGCAGCACATCCACCTGGCCATGATGAGCGTATTTTTCACGCAGGTATTCTGCGGTATCTAAGAAAATATCAAAACGTTTCTTTTCGATAAGCAGCTTGAGAAAATTACGTATTTCATCGCTTAGGCCGTCTCGGATTGCCTGATCAATAATTACACATTTCTCGGTATACGAAATCTCCGGATTACGCATCAGTTCAATAAACCCGGAGTTATCGCGAATGATATTCTTAACGATTACTATATCCGCTAAAGCCTTGTCAAATCCGCAAGTTGTCCGAGCTAGGCTTATAAAGGCTTCAGCATACCGGCTGACAATCACCTTATCTTTGATCACTATGCTTTCTCGATTTCTTTAATAAAATCTTCCACTATTTTACGGTCCCCATCCTCAGTAAGCTTCTCCTGGATCACGTTGCGGGCGGCATCTAAAGCGATATCTACGATCCGGTCTTTAAGTTTATCCTGAGCCTGAGAAACCTCATATTTTACTTGTTTACGCGCGTCCAGAATAATATCCTGCGCATCGGCGTGGGCTTGCTTACGCATTTGAGCATTTATTTTCCTGCCTTCTTCAATAGCTTGCTTAATTTTTACTTCAGCTTGTTCCTGGATTGCTGACATTTTAGATTCATAATCTGCTTTTAGCTTGCCGATCTCAAGCTTGGTCTCTTCAATTTTTTCAAATTCCAAGCGGATTTTCTCCTGACGCAGGTCTAAAAGGCCAAGAATCTTTTTCCAGGCAAATAGCCGGAGCAAAAATAACAACAGAAAAAAACTTAAAACCTGCGCCAGAATTTCACTAGCGCTAAGCATCTTTAAAAGTTCCACGCTATTTTCTCTCCTTATCCTTATTTACCAGCGTACATAAAAGCAAACACCAAAACATAAATAGTAATTGCTTCGATAAAAGCGCAACCAATAATCATGCTAGTCATGATCTTATTCGATGCCTCTGGCTGCCTGCCGATTGCTCCCATAGCCGCAGCTACTGCGATACCCAAACTAATTGCTGAAGCAAATGCCGCCACACCTAAAGCTATGGCTACACCTAAATCCATTGCTACTTTCGCATCCATGCTATCCTCCTTTAATTAAACAGTTTCTTCTTCGTGGTTTAGAACTAACGCTAAATAAATCGTAGTTAATAAACAAAAAACAGCAGCCTGAACAATTGAAGCTAATATTCCCATTGACATATTAAAGACCAGCAACGGCAACCCTTTAATCCCGAATTTAGCCAGTAAAGCGATCAAAACTTCATCCCCCCAGATATTACCGCGTAAACGTAAAGATAAGCTTATCGGCCGGATCAATTCTGTAAGAATATGCAATATTAACATGAATAACGGCATGATAATCGTAAAAGCTAAAGCCCCGCGCTGCTTACCAGCTAAATGGTCCAAATAGCCTATTAAACCTAATTCCTTAATTGCCGTATACTGCACATAAAAAAACACACACAAGGCAAGTGCTAAAGTTGTTGACCAACTGGCAGTAGGAGCTTTCAAAAAGGGGACTAATCCGGAAAGATTCATCAACAGGATATAGATAAACAGGGTACCGATAAAAGGAACGTATTTTCTTCCCTTAAGGCCGATAATTCCGCAAACAAAATCATCCAGCCCGGCAACAATAAGCTCTGCTGCTGCCTGTAGCCTTCCGGGAATTAAGTTTTTCTTGCGGCAAGCAAAAAAAGCTAAGATTCCTAAAACCAGGACAATAACCAAAGAATAACTAACATTTCCCCAAAGCTGAACGAATTTAAAAAAATGATTTTCCGGAAACTTAACTGCAAGAATAGTAAAAATATCTAGTGATTCTGGGATACCGGCATTCTGGCTCATTTTTTATTCATCCTGGCTATGGCTTTTAAAATTTTAACTACTTCCATAAATGCAGCTAAAAAACCCAAAGCCACACCTAAAAACACCCAATAAGAAGGTAAATTAAACCTTTTTTGCAGAAAAGCACCGGCAAAGTAACCTGAAAGCGGCCCGGCGGCCAACATAAAAGGAATGAAAGAAACAAAACCCAGGGTTTTTACCCCTTTATAGAAATCATCTTTTGGCATAAACCGCCTATAAAAAAATCGACGCCTCATACCCATTACTGGATTTAAGACGTCTGTTAACTTAATAACTGCTTTACTCTTTTGTAAGCAAATATTATCGTATCACAAATCCTACACTTGTCAATTAAGTTTATTCTGTTTTAGTAGCGATATTAAGGTTTCGGATATCCAATTCATTAAAAATATCTAAAAGCCCGACTATATCTTTAAACCTTACCATTTTATCAGAATATAAAATTACCTCTAGATTCGGATCAGCCTGATGCAGCTTGGCAACTTCTGCTTTAAGCATCTTTCTGGAAATAAGTTTATTATCCAGCTGAATCATGCCTTCATTAGTGATCATAACACTAATTTGCCGGGCCTCTTCCATTGGCTTACCGGTTGAAGAACTGGGCAGGTTAACTTGAATATTGGATTGGATAAAAAGAGGCGTGGCGACCATAAATATAGCCATCAGCACCAATATTATATCTGTAAAAGGGGCGGTATTTATTTCGGTGAAGGGTTTTTGCCGTCTGCCGGGTTGCCTCATTTCTTGATCGCGCTGACTAAATCCATAGTTTCAGAAGCAGCCAACTCCATATCCTTAATAAAATCGTCGATCTTTTTCATACAGTAATTGTAAGCTGCTACTGCCGGTACGGCAATAGTAAGCCCGGCAGCAGTAGTGGATAATGCTTCCGATATGCCTCCGATAATTACGCTCATCCCGCTTGAACCGCTAGCGGATACATCATGAAACGCCTTAAGGATTCCGGTTATTGTCCCTAAAAGCCCGATATATACCGAAATACTGGCGATTGTTCCAATCACCGAAGTAAACCGCTCAAGGTCAACGGTTTCAATAATAACCTGCCGTTCCATATTATTAGAGATTTCTTTTTCACTGCAATCAAAAAAACTCAGGCCCGCATAAACTACCTGAGCAAAAGGTGCAAAACTATCCTTACATATTTTCATTGCCGAGTTTACGCCACCCTGCTTAAGTTCCTGGCGAACCCTCAACATAAAGTTTTTACGTTTTAATCTTGATTTGCTGCGATAGAAAATAACTCTTTCCAGAATAATCGCAAAAGATACTACTGACATCAGCAGAAGCACAACCATGGTAACGCCGCCAATCTTGATTAAATACAACAACATATTCATAACAATCCTCCTAAATACTATTTAATAAACAACATCTCCCGATACTTGGGCAAATCCCAGGCATCATCAGCCACTACGCATTCAAGCTGATCCACATGCTTGCGGATATGTTCCATTAAAGGCTTCAGGCGGTAAAAATAAACTTCGGAACGCTTCGCATCCTTTAGTTTTTTGGCCTGTTCAAGTAATTTAACCATGGCTAAGGTATTTTTACGCACGTAATAAATACTCGAAACAACTTCACTTAAATGTGTTTTTTTATCAATTAACGCCGCGGCATTTACTTTTAGGCCTACGCTCTTCTTTAATCTCACCAATTTATCTAAAGCCGAAGATAACAATCTTTCATATTTATAACCTGCCGGGACTACTGAAGCGTTAACCATCTCATTGAGAATATTGGCTTCAATTTCTAAAGTAAGATTATACATATGCACCCAGATATGGTAACGCGCGACAAGCTCTTCCTGAGAAAAAACTTTATATTTTTCAAATAAAGCAATATTTTCTTTCTTAATTAAAGCCTCCAGCGCTTTGTAAGTAGCGGCGATATTCGGCAAACCTCTTTTTTTGGCTTCTTTAATCCACTGCTCGGAATAATTATTCCCTTCAAAACGAATATCCCTGGTCTCCTTGATGATCCCGGAGATCACTTTTAACACCGCAGCATTAAAATCCTTCTCTTTCAAAACAGCTTTTCCAATCTGAGTAGTTACATAATCCAGGCTTTCGGCAATAATGGTATTAATTATGGCAACCGGCGTAGATATATTTTGGCTTGAGCCCACCGCCCGGAATTCAAATTTAGTTCCGGTAAAAGCAAACGGCGAAGTGCGATTCCTATCCGTGGTATCTTTATTAAATTTGGGCAGGCGGCCAATACCTAAATCGATAATATCGCTTTTGGAAACTTTGGATTTAACCCCTTTTTCAATCATATTTAAAATATGAGTTAACTGCTCGCCTAAAAATACACTGATAATCGCCGGAGGCGCTTCATTGGCACCTAAGCGATGTTCATTCCCGGCTAAAGCCACTGAAGCGCGCAAAAGATCGCCATGCAGATAAACCGCCCTTAAAACCGCGGATAAAACCGCTAAAAATTGCAAATTATCTTCCGGAGTTTGGCCGGGATTAAGCAGATTATTACCTAAATTATCAGCCAGCGACCAATTTACATGTTTACCACTGCCATTTACTCCGGCAAAAGGCTTCTCATGAAAAAGGCAAACCAACCCGTGGCGCAAAGCCACCTTTTTCATCAACTCCATCAACAGCTGATTATGATCAGCGGCGATATTAGATTCTTCAAAGATAGGTGCGAATTCATACTGATGCGGAGCAACTTCATTATGCCTAGTCATCACCGGTATGCCTAACTTGTAGGCATCCTCGGCTACTTCAAACATATAATTCAACACGCGTTCTTTAATCGTCCCGAAATACTGGTCTTCTAATTGCTGGCCTTTAGGGCTGGGCGCGCCGATTAAAGTGCGGCCGGCCATAATTAAATCCTGGCGTAAATTATAATAATTTTTATCAATTAAGAAATACTCTTGCTCTGCGCCGCAAGTAGAAAAAACTTTTTTGGTATGCTTATGGCCAAAAAGTTTTAGCAGTTTAAGCGCTGCGGTATTGAGAGCATCCTCAGAACGTAAAAGCGGTAATTTTTTATCTAAAGCCTCGCCATGATAAGAAACAAATATAGTTGGTATGCATAAGGTCTTACCCAGCTTACTTTCAATAATAAAAGCCGGGCTGGTGGGGTCCCAAGCAGTATAACCGCGGGCTTCAAAGGTCGCCCGAATTCCTCCTGAAGGAAAACTTGAAGCATCCGGCTCACCCTGAATCAACTTATTACCGGAAAATTTCTCGATAACTTTACCCGGGCCAACAAAAGAAATAAAGCTATCGTGCTTCTCGGCGGTAAGCCCGGTCATCGGCTGAAACCAATGCGTATAATAAGTCGCCCCTTTGGCAATGGCCCAATTCTTCATGGCATTGGCAATTTCATTAGCCTGAATTAAAGAAATGGTTTTACCTTCGGCGATCCAAAGTTTAAATGCATCAAAAGTTTTTTTAGAGACATGCTTACGCATAATTTCTATGCCAAAAGTATCTTGCCCAAAATAAGTAGATACTTTTTGGGGAGCAACTACTTTTTTTAATTCTACGCCTTTAATTTTAAATAAAAGCTTTTGTCTTATGCTCATCTGTCCCCCTTATTGTTTCCCTCTGATATCTTTGGCCAGAATAATTGCTTCCGCTACCTCGCGCATGGACTTACGCATATTCATACTTTGTTTCTGAATCAAGCGATAGGCTTCCGCAGGCAGAATATTAGCATCTTGAGAAAGTATATCTTTTGCCCGTTCAACCAACTTACGCGTAGTCAATGCTTCTTCGGCAGAACGCGCGCGCAAATCAAGCTCTGCGTTTTCAATAGCAATTGCTGCCTGGTTAGCTAAAGCCGCTAAAAGATCTAATTCGTTTTTGGAAAATTTATGTTTCTTAGAAGTATAGCAGTTAAGTACTCCGATAATCCTGCCCTTTACTGCCAGCGGCACGCAGGCTAAAGAACATAATCCTTCTTTTTTAGCCACATCCTGATTTAAATAACGCGCGTCTTCTTTAATATCTAAAATACAAATTGGCTTATTTTCTTTAGCCACTACACCGGCAATACCTTCACCTAAAGGAATATTCGGCTTTTTATTATACGCCTCAGATATTGACTGAGTAGCCTTGACTACTAACTCTTTTTTATCCGGATCAAGCAACATTAAAGAAGAGATTTTAGAGTTCATCACTTCGGCAGTAACCTGAACCACCAGGCGCAGCAACTCCTCTAAATACATCCCGGAAGTAATCAGGCTGGCAACTTTAGAGATTGCTTCAATCTGTTTTACATAAACCTGAAAATTATCTTTTTTCTTAACTACCATTATTTTCTCTTTTCCAGAAACCGCTTAATCCTGACCAAAGCTTCTTTTAGGTTATCTAAACTAGAGGCATAAGAAATCCTGATATAGCCTTCGCCACAAGCTCCGAATGCTGTGCCGGGCACAACGGCCACCTTTTCTTCTTCTAATAATTTGCGTGAAAAATCCATAGAAGACAGCCCTGAGCTTTTTATAGACGGAAAAAGATAAAAAGCTCCCTGCGGCCTTAAACACTTTAAACCTAAGGTATTTAATTCCGACCATACAAACTCACGCCGGCGGTTATATTCCCGTTTCATCTGTTCTACGGATTTTCTAGCACTGACTAATGCCTCGGCTGCGGCCATCTGGCTGGTAATCGATACACACATAATTGTATATTGATGTATTTTAGTCATTGCTCCAATAATCTCTTTAGGGCCGCAAGCAAAACCCACGCGCCAACCGGTCATAGCGTAGGACTTAGAAAAACCATTCAAATACAAAGTATTTTTCTTAGCACCCGGAAGTGTCGGAAAAACAACATGCTGGAAATCATAAGTTAGGTCACCATAAACTTCATCGCAAATACAAAGTATCTTATGTTTCAACAAAACTTTGTTGATTGCTTCTAACTCCTGGCGCCGGTAAGAAATACCCGTAGGATTAACCGGGTAATTTAAAATAAGCGCTTTAGCTTTCTGATCAATATGCTTCTCTAAAAGTTTAGGCGTAAGCTTAAAACCGTCTTTAGAGGTATCCATATAAACCGGAACTCCGCCGGCAAGCTCAGTAACCGGGCCATAAGAAACATAACTCGGCACAGGAATTAATATTTTATCATTAGGATTGATAATCGCCCGTAAGGCAAGATCCAGGCCTTCGCTTACGCCCACAGTAATTAAGGTTTCCTCATCCGGGCAATACTGTAAACCATATTTATTTTTTAAATAACGGTGGATACCTAAGCGCAGTTTATACAGGCCTTTATTTGAGGTATAACTGGTAAACCCCTGCTCTAAAGAGTAAATTCCTGCCTCCCGCACCTGCCAGGGGGTGACAAAATCCGGCTCGCCTATCCCTAAAGAGATAACCTCTTTCATCCCCAGCACCAGGTCAAAGAATGCCCGGATTCCCGAAGGCTTCATTTTTTCTACCACTTTTGATAATTGCATTTATTTATCCTTAATAAGAAATTGCTATTCTTTTATTATCTGACTTATGTTTTAAAATTACTCCGTCTTCTTTGTATTTTTTCAATAAAAAGTGCGTTGCGGTGCCGCGCACATTTTCCAGACAAGAAAGCTTTTCGGCCACAAAGTTAGAAACCGTATGCAGATTCTTACCCTCGACCACCACTAATAAATCGTAGGTTCCGCTGATCAGATAACAGCTGCTTACCTCGGGAAATGAATAGATACGCTCGGCAATCTTATCAAAACCCTGGTCTTTTTGCGGAACAATATTTACTTCAATTAAAGCCCTGACTTCCGACTCGGAATCCTTGATTAAATCCCGGTTGATCACTGCTTTATATTTTAGGATCGCACCCTCTTTTTCGTATTTTTTAATCGCTTTCTTTACCGCATCGGATTTCTGACGAGTCATCTTGGCGATATCTTCTACGCTTGCCCGGCCATCTTTTTCTAAGATTTCTAATATCTCATCCATTTTACGCTCCTCCTAGTGGACGCGGCAGATCTGCGCGCCTTTTCTTTTATGCTCTGAATTCTTATGCATTCTTTTTACTTTGTTCACCTTCTTACTGCCGGATGTTTGCTTACGATTACTACAAAACTTATCTAAAATTTCATCCAGCTCATTATAAGTTATGCCCATTTCTCCTTCATCAGTCTGCCCCTGCCAAAGCCCGGCAGTCGGAGGTTTAGTGATAATATTTTGCGGTATTTTTAACTCACCAGCCAGATTGCGCACCTGGCGTTTAAATAAATCCGCGATCGGCAGAATATCCACTCCGCCATCGCCGTATTTAGTAAAATACCCGACCAGCAGCTCAGATTTATTTCCTGTGCCGCAAACCAGGTAATTCAGCTTATTGGCAAAATAATAAAGCGTGCTCATGCGCAGGCGCGGCTTAAGATTTCCCAACGCCAAATTAGCTGCCTTAGGCAAAACTTTCAAAAAACTGTTATAAACTGCGGATAAATCCACGAGCTTAGATTTAAGCCTTAATTCGCGGGCAACTAATTTTGCATCTAATAAATCCTGCGGGTCGCTATTGCAGGGCATGAAAAGAACTAACAGGTTATTTTTACCTACTGCCTCTTTGCACAAAGCGGCAACTACAGCAGAATCTATGCCGCCAGAGAGTCCTAAAACAATTCCTTTTGCCCCGGAATCCTTAACTTGCTGCTTAAGCCAGGAAACAATCTTGCTTTTCATATCTTAAAATCGTTAAAAACACTATTTTAATACTATTTAGAGGGGTAATTAAAGAATTATATACCAGTAAACACGAGGGGTCAAGGATATATTAGGCTTAACTAAGCTCTTCAGAATGATGTTTAACTACTTTAGCTTCCACCATGTAAATTACATCTTCAGCAATATTAGTCGTATGATCGCAAATCCGCTCTAAATACCGGGCAATGAGCAACAAAGCTACTGCTCGGTCCGCGGTTTTGGGATCGCGCGCTAAATATTCATTAACCAGCTCATCCTGCACTAAATTACGTAACCTATCCGCTTCCGAGTCCGCTAAAACTACTTGCCTGGCCAAATGCGCGTCTTTTTTTATAAAAGCATCGATCGCATCCCGCACCATATTCTGAGCAACCCCGGAAAGCTTAGGAATATCTACTAATGGTTTAAGCAAAGGCTTTTCCGTTAGCTCTAAAGACCTTTGAGCTATATCCACGGCGATATCGGCAATCCGCTCTAATTCCGCGTTAATCTTCATCCCGGTAGTGATATACCTTAAATCTTTAGCCATTGGCTGATAAAGGGCAATCAGGTCAATACATTTCTCATCGATGGCTAACTCCAGCGCATCAATCTTATTATCCGTATCAATTACCTCCTGAGCTAAATATTTATCCCGATTTTTCAGAGATTCAATAGATTTAAAAATTGACTCCTGGGCGAATACTGCCATTCTTAAAATCTCTTTATGCAATTCTTTTAACTCTTCATCTAAATGTCTTAACATTTTATCCTCCGATTTTTCTAACCGTATCTTCCGGTAATGTAATCTTCTGTTCTTTTATCTTTGGGGCTGGTAAAAATACTTTGTGTTTTACCAAATTCTACCAACTCACCTAAGAGCATAAAACCTGTCTCATCCGATACCCGCGCTGCCTGTTGCATATTATGCGTAACGATTATTATAGTATAGTTGTTCTTTAGTTCACGCATTAATTCCTCAATGCGGCTGGTTGCCTGCGGGTCAAGCGTAGAACATGGTTCATCCATGAGTAAAATTTCCGGTTTAACCGCAATAAGCCTGGCAATGCAAAGCCGCTGTTTCTGCTCAAGCGATAAACTAAGCGCGGGTTTTTTTAGCTTATCTTTTAATTCATCCCATAAAAGCACAGATTTCAAACTATCCTCAACCACTTCATCGAGTTTAAGCTTAGTTAAATTTTCAACATGGACCCTTTGGCCAAAAACAATATTTTCATAAATAGATAGAGGAAATGGATTGGGCCGCTGAAATACCATCCCTACTTTTTTACGCAGGCTAATCAAATCAGTTTTATCTGAAAGGATATTCTCCGCGTCAATAAAAACCTCGCCGCTGGTTCGCACGCCTTCAATAAGGTCATTCATCCGGTTAAACACCCGCAGCAGGGTAGACTTACCACACCCGGAAGGCCCGATCATAGCAGTAATTTTCTTTTCGGTAAAATGTGCCTTTACCTCGATCAGCGCCTGAAAATCACCGTACCATAAATTTAAATTATTTACTAAGATGTCCGCCATTATCCAAATTTTCCTCTGATATAACCGTCTGTGCGCTGATCAAGCGGCGTGGTAAATATTTTTTCGGTTTTATCCAGTTCTATCAACTCGCCAGATAAAAAGAAAGCTGTGCGATCCCCTACCCTAGCTGCTTGTTTAACATTATTCGTTACTAAAACTATCGTATAATCTTTTTTTAACTTTAACATTGCCTCTTCTACTTTAGCTGTTGATATGGGATCAAGCCCCGAACAAGGCTCATCAAATAAAATAACTTCCGGCTCAACTGCCAGGGTCCTGGCGATACAAAGCCGCTGTTGTTGCCCTCCGGATAATTTAAAAGCTGACACGCTTAACCTGTCTTTAACCTCATCCCATAAATATGCCTGTTTCAGCGAGCGCTCAACAATTGCCGAAATTTTCTGGCGATTTTTTTCTCCATGCATCTTAACCCCATAAGCTATATTTTCAAAAATTGATAAAGGCAAGGGTAAGGGCAACGCAAAAACCATGCCTACTCTTTTACGCAAACTCTCAATATCTATTTTTTTTATATCCTCTTGATCATATTCAAGACAACCACTCATTTTAAAACCAGGATATAAATCATTTAAACGATTAAGCATGCGCAGAAAAGAAGTCTTTCCGCTATTTGACGGACCAATTACACTTAAAATCTCATTGGCCTCTACCTCGATATTCACGCTTTTTAAAGCATGAATCTGGCCAAACCAGATATTTAAATTTTTAGCATTGAATTTTACCATTTTTTCTTTTTTCTAAAATTATAGCGGATAATTATTGCCACTAGATTCATAAATAAAACTAAAGATAACAGAACTAAAGCTGTGCCATAGCGTACTTTTTCATCTACATTAGGCACCTGAGTGGAGATTACGTATAAATGATACGGAAGCGCCATAGCCTGATCAAAAATAGATTTAGGAAGCCGCGGTAAATAGAAAGCTGCCACAGTAAAAAGTATCGGGGCAGTCTCTCCCGCTGCCCTACCCAGTCCAAGAATTGTACCAGTTAAAATTCCAGGTATGGCGTTAGGTAAAACTATATGCCGGATAGTTTGCCATTTGCTCGCCCCAAGAGAGAGGCTCACCTCGCGGAATGACTGCGGCACGCTTTCCAATGCTTCACGCGAAGTAGTAATAATTATGGGAAGGATCATTATCCCCAAAGTAAGCGAACCAGAAAGAATAGAAGCCCCAAATTTCAAGAAAACAACAAATAAGGCTAAGCCAAATAACCCGTAGACAACCGAGGGCACGCCAGAAAGATTAACAATCGCTAACTTAATTATACGATTAAGCAGATTTTCTTTAGCATATTCGCTTAAATAAATTGCCGCGAGTAATCCAATAGGCAAAGCAAAGACTACCGCCCCAAAAACTAAATAGAAAGTTCCCACAATTGCCGGAAAGATCCCTCCTGCGCGCATTCCCTGCCGGGGGATATCCGTTAGAAATTGCCAATTAATTGCCGGTATCCCTTTTTGGATAATAATCACTACGATTAAACCTACCGGAACAACAATTAAAAGCGTAGCCAGAAAAAGAAAAAAGAATGCGATTTTTTGCGATCTTTGGGTATTACGCATCAGCGCCTCTTATGCAAAAATAAATCCGCGGTGATATTAACAATAAAACTCATGATAAACAAAACTATACCAATCGCAAAAAGCGCGAAATAATGCTCGCTACCTACTACTGCCTCGCCCATTTCCGCGGCAATCGTCGCTGTTAATGTGCGCACCGGAACTAAAATACTTTGCGGGATAACCGCGGCATTTCCGGTAATCATCATTACCGCCATAGTCTCGCCAATTACCCGGCCGATGCCCAGCATCACTGCCGCAACAATCCCCGAAGAAGCCGCCGGTAACAAAACCCGGTAAATCGTCTGCCAATGCGTAGCCCCTAAAGCAAACGCCCCTTCTTTATAACTTTTCGGTACAGAATAAAGCGCGTCTTCCGCCACGGAAACTATTGTCGGCATGGCCATAAAGGCTAAAATAATCGAGCCGGATAAAGCCGTTAAGCCCGTAGGTAAATTAAATGTGCTTTTAACCCAGGGAACTAAAGTTACCATACCGATAAAACCTAAAACCACACTCGGGATAGCCGCTAATAATTCAACACCGGCTTTTAAAACTTCTTTAATTTTTTGGGGGGCAATTTCGGCGATATAGATTGCGCAAGCTACTCCAATAGGGATAGAAATTATTGCTGCTCCCAAAGTTACTAATAATGAACCCAGGATTAATGGCAATATCCCTAATCTTGCCGGTTCAGAGATAGGATACCAGCTTTTCCCCAGCAGAAAATTAGCCGGGCTAACCGATTTAAATACCGCTAACCCTTCTTTGGTTAAAAATAAAAATATAAGTACCACAAAAAATATAGAAGCTAACCCACAGATAAGGATCAGCTTCTGGATGAAAAATTCTTTTATTTTACGCATACTAAGTTATTTTTTACCGGGACAAAATCAGTTTTAACCACAATTTCCTGCCCTTCTTTGGAAAGGCCATAATCAACAAATTTTTTAATTAATCCTTGAGGCTGATTATTAGTATACAGAAAAAGCGGCCGGGATATTGGATATTTTCCGCTGATCACGTTCTCAATATTAGGATTAACATATTCAGATTTATCATCTTTAGCCACAGCAATCGCTTTTTGTTTATTGCTAATATAACCCATGCCGTAATAACCAATAGCCGCAGAGTTCCCGGCTACCTCATCAGCAATGGCCTGCGAAGAAGAAAGCATTAAGGCACTGGGAGAAAATTCTTCCTGGCTGTTTGGATCCATTTTTCTTAATACATGTTCCTTAAAATATACGTGCGTCCCGGAATTAACTTCGCGTGAAAGCAGGACAATCTTCTGGTCTTTGCCCCCCAACTCTTTCCAATTAGAGGTCTTTCCGGTAAAGATTCCGGCTAACTGATCAATGGTAAGCTTACCTATTGGATTTACCGGATTAACCACTACGGCTAAACCATCTAAGGCTACTTTTATTTCAAAAGGATTAATCCCCTTTTGTTTTGCCAGGGCAATTTCTTTATCCTTGATATTCCTTGAGCTCATCGCGATATCGCAGCTTCCACTGATCAAACTGGATAGCCCTGTTCCAGACCCACCTCCGGTTACTGCCACAAAATCTCCGGGGTTTTCTTCCATATATTTTTCTGCCCAGGCCTGAGCCAGATTGACCATAGTATCAGAACCTTTAATTTGGATAGAATTTTTATCGTTTCCGGCAAAAGCGATATGAGCAGACATAAAAATAATCAAAGCCATTATCCATTTATTCAACATTCTTTCCTCCATTATATTTTTTATATTATACTTTAAACTTTAACAAGTGGATGTTAAATCTGTGTAAAATCTTAAAAAACAACCTTAACTTTAGTACCTAAAACATTATAGTCTTTCCAGACACTGGCACTTTTTGAACTTAAAAGCATGTAATAAAGCTCAGCTTTAAGATTTTTTGTTAAGTTAAAGGAAAGCCCAGCGGTTAACCTGTTTTGATTTAAGCCCTGATCATTGCCGATCATAATAAAAAATTCATCTGAAATAAACGGCTGGATTTCCAATTTGGTAAACTTCCAGGGGGCTTTAACAGTAAGTTTGTTGCGATACCTGCCGGTATCTGACTGAAAACTGTAATATTGATACTCAAAGCGGTTGCGGTCATCAAATTTAAATCCCGCCAGTTCTCCGGAATAAGTAAAAAACAGGTACGGGCTGCTTTCTGAACTCCATGACTGATGGACAGTTCTGGCATAAATTTGCCGGTAACCACCGCCAACACTCCAGGTTTTATTGAACGCATAAGCTAAACCCGCATCATAATGCTGATAATAAAACTCACTGGCGTTATTCGCCCAGCGGAATTCCTGCTCAAAAACTAACTTAAGATTTTTCTTAAGTTGCACTTCTTCGATATCGGTATTCCAAATCTGAAAATCACCATCATCATAAGCATAAAGGTTAACTGTGAAAACCAAAATTAACCCTACGATCAATAAACCGACTCTTTTCATTAATTACTCCTTTCTTGGCATATTACCACTTTTTTAATATCTTGCAATTTGATATAACACTAGATTTTTAATACAAATAACCTTTGGCCCCCTTTCTATAATTTTACTGAAAATTCTTTATCTAAATTAGCACTGACTTCTTTCACCGCGTTCATCAAGCTAGCTAAATTAAATGGCTTGGTCAAATAATAGTCCGCCCCTAGAAGATGAGCATATAGCTTATCCTGCTCATGGCATTTAGCACTAACTACCACAATAAACGACCTAAAATACCTGGGATCCTCTTTGATCTGCCGGCAGATATCAAAGCCATCAATACCCGGAAGCATAATATCTAAAATGATAATATTAAAAACTTCCTCTTTAACTCTTTGCATGGCGCTTACCCCATCAAAAGCCTGTTCAACCATAAAGCCTTCTTTGGATAAATTGTATGCAATAAGGCTGTTTATATCCTTATCATCTTCCACAATAATAATCTTCTTATCGTTAGCCATAAGAATCCCCCTTATTCGTACTGCGCGTAAAAATTATCTAAAACCTCGGATTCTTCGGAGATAATCCTGCGCGCTAACTGCATGAGTTCTAATATTATTCTGATCATGGATAAAGTATAAAAGAAGGGGGTTAAATCTACTTCAAGGAAAAGTAAAATGTAAGTAAAATGAAAAACGCTCCTTAAGCGACGGTTAAAGAGCGTTTTAATTAAAAAGGGAATAAACTTGTTTTATCTGATAGGCAGGCTAAACCAAAATTTTGAACCAAGTCCTTCTGTGCTTTCCACCCCGGTTGTACCTCCATGCAACTCTACGATATGCTTTACAATCGATAAGCCCAGGCCAGTGCCTCCGAGTTCGCGCGAGCGCGCTTTATCTACCCGGTAGAAACGCTCAAAAATACGCGAAATATCCCTTACGGGTATACCTGAACCGGAATCTTCTATAATAATTTTTATCTTATCCGGAAACTGCTCAAAATAAATCCGCACAAAACCTTTTTCTTTATTAAATTTGATGGCGTTGCTTACAAAATTGACGAAGACCTGCTCAACCTTGCTTTTATCCGCTAAAATCTCCAGGCTATCTGGTAAATCAGATTTAATCTCTATCATTTTTTTCTTTGCTTGAGACTTAAATCCCATTGCAACCTCATTAACCAATTCAGCTAAACCAAATTTATCTTTATTAAGCACAATCTCTTTTGACTCAATATGCGAAAGATCAAGTAAATCATTAATTAAAGTATTCAGCCGGTCAACATGATTATTAATAATATTAAGAAAATTGACGCTGTTTTCTTTATCTTCTATTGCCCCTTCAAGTAAAGTCTCCACAAAACCTTTTATAGAAGTAAGCGGTGTTTTGAGTTCATGTGAAACATTAGCCACAAAATCCCGGCGCATTGTTTCCAACCTGCGTATCTCGGTAATATCATGCATTACCGTTGCTGATCCAGTCACTTTACCTTTCTCAGAAATTGGTGACACATTTACCTGCACAACTTTTGCCCTCGGCATTACCAAGATTATTTCTTTTGAAACAAATTCAGCATTCTTTATCGCCCTGCTTATAATTTCAGAAATATCACTATTGCGGATACCTTCTAAGAAAAACTTCCCCTGAATTTGTGCCTTCTTAACATTAAACAATTCTTCAATAGCATGATTTATCGAAATTATTTTTGAGCTACTGTCCGTAACAATTACTCCCTCAATCATACTGTTAAAAATAGCCTCTAAATGCTGATTCTTCGTGGCAATCTCACGGATCTTTTCTTCAATATCCTGGGCCATTTTATTCAAAGTAACCGCCAGCTTACCAATCTCATCATTAGAACTCTGGAATATCCGGCGCGAAAAATCCCCTTGAGCAAATTTAGAAGATATGTGGATTATGCGATTAATCGGCGCAATTAGTGTTTTAGCTAAAACTGAAGCTAAAACAAAAGCCAACCCCAAGGTAAAAAATAACCCCACCAGAATTGTTTTTCTTACGGCAAATAAAACCTTTTGCACGCTAGTTAAAGGTAAGGCTAACCTCAATATTCCAACTTTAGCCCCATTTTCTTTAATTGGGATAGCCAGATAAAGCATCTCGGTTTTTAAAGTTGCGGAATAGCGAATCTCTTCTCCTATGCGCTGGGCTAAAACTTCGGTTACCTCTGGCCGGTTAAGATGATTTTCTAGGTTGGCTATCTGCTGGAAAGAAACCTCTGAATCAGCTAACACTTTACCCGCAAGATTAATTACAGTAATGCGCGATTTAATTCTTGCACCCAGGTCCTTACATAATTTGTCCAAATATAGCGGATTATTTAAAGCTAACGGGGTGGCAGAAATCTGGCTTTCTATCAGGCTAGCTTCATTAATTAGGGCGGATTTTATTTCCTGAAGAGATTTCTCTTCGAGATTCCGGCTCAGGAAAAAAGCCACAAAACCCAGGGAAATAAATATGAGAAAAAAATAAGATAAAATTAACTTTAACTTAAAGCTACTTCGCATTATTATTTTGATTTAATCGCTAAAACCTTGATAAAATCACCACAATCTTCTATCTTGTCGGTTACGCCTTCTAAATATTCAGCCAACTGATAAGTTAATAATAAGCTAACCGGTTCAAGTTTGGCATGAATAATAGCGTCAATCATTGCTTTTTTCTGGTCATCAGCGGCATGCTCAAGATGATCAATCTCTGTGCTCAGCAATATAGCATTTTTCAATTCATTTTTAGTCAACGCAATTATGGCTTCCTGTAATTTCGAAATAGAGGTCACAATCAAATCTGTGCCTAAAGAAATATTCTTTAATACACTCTCCGGAAGTTTTTGCTCAATAAAACCCAAAAGCCTGGCTGCGCCATTGGTCCAATCCGCAATTTTATCCAAAGTTTTTACAAAATGCATGAGATCTTCCCGGTCTGGAGGAAGCAGCATCCCTTCAGAAAGCTCCGTAATCATTTTAGAACGTAAAATATCTGCCTGATGCTCACTTTGCCCGACATTTTCAATTGCTTGAGCTTTAGCCGCAAGATCACCCTTAATAAAAGATTTTACCGCGTCAGCAAAAAAAGCAACTGTCTTATAAGTCTCTTCCACATGTTTCTTGGCATCCTGCAATATTGATTGCTCTTCTGCCATGCCTAACCAACCTAAGATATTCCTTATTTCTTTCATTGCTTACCCCCTTGTTATATTTTTGTAAATATTTTAATTATTTGCAATAAGATGAAACTTATTAAACCCGAGATAAAAGGAGTGGCCATCCAACAAAGAAGCATATCTTTCATTATGCGAAAATTTAGCACTCTAATGCCCCGGACTAAACCTACACCGCAAATCGCCCCAACTATGGAGTGGCTTGTAGAAACCGGGATACCAAAAACAGTATAAAGATGGACATTCACTGCACTGGCTAATTGCGCAGAAAGTGCCATAATTGGAAGAAGCCGGGTAATCTCTGAGCCAATAGTTTCAATAACTTTATACCCCCAAGTCATAATTCCCAGGACGATTGCTAATCCGCCAAAAATTACGCTCATTTTCGGAGTAAGTACCCCTACGCCGGAGATAACCCCAACTGCATTGGCTACATCATTTGCACCCCAAGTATATGCTACATAACAACCGCTCACAATAACCAAAAAGAATACAACCGGCTTTATAAGCCTACGCGGCAGAAAACGATAAAATACATTCTGCAATAACCTAAAAAAAATATAGCCCAGGATTGCCGCGCCTACAGGAGTAAAAATCCAACAGATAAATATATCTAACAACATCTTCCACTTTACTGGAGTACCAATGGCCAAGCCTGCTCCGGCAACTGCGCCGACTATAGAATGACTTGTAGAAATAGGCATCTTCCAATAAGTCGCCAGGACCACCCAGGCACAGGCAGCAAATGACGCAACTACAGCCACATACATGGCAATATGTTTATCCAGCTTATTTAGAGGCACAATTCCCTTGCCTATGGTTTCAGTAACATAAGATCCCTGCAGATAAGCGCCCAGGAAACCAAAAATTACAATAAGCAATATTGCCTGCTTTAAAGTAAGTACTTTTGAACCAACTGCCGTACCAAGGGAATTAGCAGCATCATTAGCGCCTATTGACCAGCCAACTGCCACGCCCATAATTAAAATAAAAAAAACAAGTAACAGCACTTTTTAATTACTCCTCATCTATTTCAAAACGATAACCGTAGTTTTTAACTGTTGTAATCATCTTAGCTGCTGATTTTAATTTTTTACGTAATGTCCTGATATGCACATCCACGGTGCGGGTTTGGATCTCCATGGCATGGTCATAACCCCAGATAGTATCTAAAAGATGATCGCGAGATAGGACTCTACCTTTAGCTTTAAGTAAAGTTTTAAGCAATTCAAATTCTTTAGAAGTAAGCTCAACTGGCTTATCTTTAATATTTACGGATATCTTAGCAAAATCTATTCTCAAATCACCTGCCTGAAATACTTCCGGAAGTTTTTCTTTGTCAGTTGACCGACGCAATACTGCTTTGATGCGGGCAATTAATTCCCGCGGGCTAAATGGCTTAGTAATATAATCATCCGCGCCTAGTTCCAGGCCGATTATTTTATCTGACTCCTGAGCCTTAGCGGTAAGCATAATTATGGGGATCGAACTGGTTTTACTTTCTTTTTTTAAAGACTTACATACCTCCAGGCCGTCTATTCCCGGCAACATTAAATCCAGCAGAATAAGGTTCGGATATTCGCGCACAGCTAAATCCAGGGCATCTTCGCCATCCCGGGCGTCAATAACCTTAAAACCCTCTTTCTTAAGGTTATACTCGATCATCTTGACAATATCTTTTTCATCTTCAACAATCAGAATCTTTTCTTTCACCGCATACCCTCTTCTTTACCTTTGCACACATTCACGCAAATACCGCAAACATAAGAATCAACCTGGCGCTGCTTTTGAAACTCTTTTAACTTAGCAAAACACTTTTTATGCTCAAAATCAGCTGGGTCATCTTTAATTGCCTGGGCTGGGCATATTTTAACACAAAGCTGGCAGCTTCCGCAATTTTCTTTAGTTGATTCATCCGGCTCAAGCGGCATATCCGTTAAAATAGTCACCAGGCGGAATTGACTGCCTAATTCTTTATTGACTAAAAGATTATTCCTGCCGATCCAACCTAAACCGGCTAAAACTCCTAACTTTCTATGCGAAGCGTGCGCGCTTAACTTTTCCCAATCAATAATCTGCGACGCGGGAATAGGCAAGCTAAGATACCCTTTTTTTTGTATGTAATTACCCACTCTTAAAGCCACTTGATCCAAAAATGTATTAACCATGCGGTAATGATGAAAATACATCCGCGTGGGCACTTTTTCTATCTCGGCTAAAGCTGCCTGAGAAATACGTAAACCCAAACATACCGCGTAATCAAGTTTGGCTAAAACTTTAGGCGCAATTAAAAACTCATTTTTTATATTTTTTATATCGGCAACACCGAAAAGATCAACTTCTAAAGATAGGCAAAATTTCTTGAGGTCGGCTTTATTGTTTTTGGGCATTGGTTAAAAAACCATGGTTTGCCTTCCGATTGGCAAAGCCATTAATCTTCCTTAGGTAAACCATCAGCAGTGAAATTGCCGCCGGAGTAATTCCGGATATCCGCGATGCCTGGCCGAGATTCAGCGGCTTAAACTTAAGCAGTTTTTCTTTTATCTCACGCGATATTCCGGGTAATTGGCTATAATCAAAACCAACGGAAAGTTTAATTTTTTCTAAATGCTTAAACCGCTCCACATCTTTAAGTTGCCTTTGAATAAACCCAGCATATTTTACCTCGATTTCAATCTGCTGCCAAGCAGATTCAACTATGCCGGATTTAAGCCGGTGTATCAGATTTAAATCCTTGATCAAAACCTCAGGTCGTTTAAGTAAGCTTTCTAAACTCACCTGTCTATTTATTGGAGCACAATTAAGCTTAGCTAATATGGCATTAACTTTCTTGCCCGGTTTAACCAGTGTTTTCTTTAAAAAAGCTGAGCCATCCTTAATCCCCTGAGCTTTTCTTTCTACTTTGTGGTAATCTTTTCTGCTTACCAACCCTAAATCAAAACCTATTTTAGTTAAACGTAAATCCGCGTTATCTTCGCGGATAATTAAACGGTATTCTACGCGTGAGGTAAACATTCGGTACGGCTCAGTTGTCCCTTTAGTAGTCAAATCATCAATTAACACACCGATATAACTACTGGCGCGGTCTAAAATAAAAGGCTCTTTGTTTTTTATCCGCAAAACCGCATTAAGCCCGGCAATTAAACCCTGGGCCGCAGCTTCTTCATAACCTGTAGTTCCGTTAATCTGACCAGCTAAATAAAGATTTTTAATAAGTTTTGTTTCTAATGTCGGATACAACTGAGTCGGATCAACCACCACATGCTCAATACCATAACCAAACCGGATTACTTTGGCTTTTTCTAGGCCCTCAATAGAATGGATTAGCTTAAGCTGAACATCTTCCGGAAGGCTAGTTGAGAGGCCATTAGGATAAACCTCGTCAACATTTAAACCTTGCGGCTCTAAAAACACCTGGTGACGAAGCTTATCCGCAAATTTAACAATCTTATCTTCAATTGACGGGCAATACCTCACCCCGGTGGCAGTAATCGCTCCGGAGTAAAGCGGCGAGCGATCTAAGTTATTGCGGATAATCTCATGAGCTTGCTTATTAGTATAAGTTATATAACAGGGTACCTGCTTTCTCTTCATACTCGCGGTGGAGAATGAAAATGGCTTAGGGATCAAATCCCCTTCTTGTTTGATAAGTTTACGGTAATCAATAGTTTGTTTGTTTAATCGCGGGCAAGTACCGGTTTTAAAACGCAAAAGGCTAAATCCTAATTCTTTTAAATTATCCGCTAGCGCCACAGATGCGCGCTCATTAATTCTTCCACCGCTAAAATGCTGCAATCCGACGTGGATCAATCCGTCTAAAAATGTCCCGGGGCAGATAACTATTGCTTTAGCATAAATCTCTTCAGCTTCTGTAATAACTGCCTGAACCTGGCCATCTCGGACAATAAGCTTTTTTACTTCACCTTCTTTTATAGTAAGATTTTTTTGCCGGTTTAGCAGCTTTTGCATGTAACGGTTATATTTGCGCATATCAATCTGCGCCCGGGATGACTGTACCGCCGCGCCTTTTGAAGAATTAAGGATACGAAACTGTATCGCGCAGGCATCAGCAGCTTTTC
>JAQTRA010000054.1 GCA_028712045.1 Candidatus Omnitrophota bacterium
GATATATGTACTAACTTTATATATTTGCGCAATGCTACCTCAGCAAGCATTAAGGAAACAAAGCTATTCGCTAATAGAGTTGCGTCTTTTTCCAATTCACAATCATCAACATTTTTACTACCTGTAATACCAATGCAGTTAATGATTACTTTAGGATTGCATTTCTTAATCAACTTATCGGCATCGCTAAAACAATTTATCTTTGAACCATCAATCCTACAATCAAGCTCTTTCTGCAGGCTTTTGCCGATAAAACCATTCCCTAAAATTAAAATCTTTTTATTCATTTTTAAGTAAATTCTTTAAGTATTCCCCATAGCTAGTAGGTATTTGATTAGCGAGTTTCAATAATTGTGTTTTATCAATATACCCCATGCGGTATGCTACTTCCTCAATACAGCCGATCTTCAATCCCTGCCTGTCTTCTATCGTTTTGATAAAAACCGATGCGTCAATTAACGATTCATAGGTCCCTGTGTCAAGCCAGGCATAACCTCGGCCTAATAACTTAACCTTGAGCATTCTTCGCCTTAAATACTCTTTATTTAGATCATTAATTTCTAATTCTCCTCTATTAGAAGATTTCATTTTTCTTGCAATTTTCGACGCGGAATTATCATAAAAATACATACCACAAGTTACCCAATTAGATTTCGGTTTTTTCGGCTTTTCCTCAAGAGAAACTACATTAGAATCCTTATCAAATCCAATAACTCCATATCTTTGTGGATCTTTAACAGTATAGCCAAAAATTAACGCCCCTTCTTCTAGCTTAGCAGCTTCCTGCACAAGCGTTACTAACTGATCACCATAAAATATGTTATCTCCCAAGGCCAGACAAACACTATCATCGGCAATAAACTTTTCTCCAATAATCAAACTCTGAGCAATACCCTTGGGTTCTTTTTGCATGGCATAAGCAATTTTTATCCCTAATTCATTTCCTTCTCCTAACAAATCTTTAAACCTAGGTAAATCTTTAGGCGTAGAAATTATCAAAATATCTTTAATTCCGGCCAACATCAGCACCGAAAGCGGATAATAGATCATCGGCTTGTCATAAATCGGCAGCATCTGCTTGCATACGCCTTTGGTAATCGGGTAAAGCCGCGTAGCTTTGCCGCCGGCAAGAATTATCCCTTTCATTTAACCCTCCCGTATTTAAAATATAAAAATATGAGCACGGCTAATGTGATAAAAGTAGTAACATTTGCGATTATGATTATTGGATCCTGGCGGGCGATTCCATAAACCATCCATAGAAAAACACCAGCTTCAAGCTGAAATAACGTAACCGGGCTGACGTCCTTGACAGATTTGGTCCTTAGCGACCGGAATACCTGCGGGACAAAAGAAAACATGGTTAGCGTAGCCGCTGTTGCGCCGATTATTGTCCAAAGCATATAATTTACTTAATTTAGGGACGTCCTCTTAGGGGACACCCTAGAGCACTACTTTTAAAAACCTGCGGGAACCGGCTTTGAGGATGCCGGGTTCATTGGGCACAAAATCATCTTTTTCAACTTTTACATTGTTAAAACTTACTGCTCCCTGCTTAATCAACCTGCGCGCTTCATTGCCGCTGGCAACCAGCTTGCTTTCGGTAAGTATGATCAGGATATTTTTCTTGCCATCAGTTTTAAATTTAGGCATATCCTGGGGAATCTCTTTTTGGGAAAATACGCGGGTAAACTCATCTGCTTCTTTAATTGCCGCCTGATCCGAATGGTATTGGGTAATAATAATCTTAGCTAAATTTATTTTCGCATCCCGCGGATGCATCTGCTTTACTAAATTCAAATCTTCATCCGTAAGCAGTTCATAATATTTAACCATCAGCTCATCGGAAATAGACATGATCTTACCGAACATGTCCTTGGCCGGCTCATTTATGCCGATATAGTTACCATAAGACTTACTCATCTTTTGGACGCCATCAGTGCCTTCTAGTAACGGCATCGTAATCACAACTTGCGGCTCCTGCTGAAAATTCTTCTGTATATCGCGCCCAACAAGAAGATTAAAAATCTGGTCGGTACCTCCAAGCTCTACATCTGCCTTAAGCTCAAAAGAATCATACCCTTGCATAACAGGATACATAAACTCTAACATCGATATATTTTGCTGCCTATCAAATCGATTCTTAAAATCTTCTCTTTGAAGCATTTGATTAACGGAAATACCCATTGTCAGCCGTAAAAATTTATTTAAATCCAACCTAGATAGCCATCTGCTGTTAAAACATGTTTTAATTTTTCTTAAATTTAACACCTTGCCTACTTGTTTTTTATAAGTTTTAGCATTTTCGTCAACTTCTTTTTTTGTCAAAGTCTTACGAAGTTGAGACTTTCCGGTAGGATCTCCAATCATGGCAGTAAAATCACCGATCAAAAAGTAAACCTCATGCCCACAATCCTGAAACTGGCGCAACTTTCTTAAAAGCACAGTATGGCCTAAGTGCAGATCCGGCGCAGTCGGATCAAAACCTGCTTTAATTTTTAAGGGGCGCTTAGTTCTAATGCTCTGCTCAAGCTTCTTGCGAAGCTCATCTTCAGAGATTATCTCTAAGACGCCCCTTTTAATTATTTCCAGCTGTTGATTGATATCCATGCTTTATATTGGGATATAGGGGTCAGATCTATTTTTATAGTATTAGGTCACAGAAAAAAAGATCTGACCCCATTTTTATCTTATAAACGAGCTGTTAAACCAATCTTTGCCTGCTCCACGTCTACCTTGATTACCTTTACCTTTATTTTATCGCCTGGCTTGAGATTAGCAACTGTTTCTTTTTCGATCTCGCTAGAGTAGATCAAACCTTCCAGTTCATCATCGATTTTGGCAAATACGCCAAACTCGGTAATACTGGCCACCTCAGCTTCCATCTGCGTATCCAGAGGATATTTCTCGGCGATTTTCGACCAGGGATTATCCTGCAGTTGTTTGAGGCCTAAGGCAATACGGCGATTCGTAGAATCCACCGAAAGCACGGAAACATCCAGCTTCTGCCCTTTTTTCAAAACATCCTGCGGATGGCCGATTCTTTTGGTCCAGGAGATATCCGATACATGGATCATACCTTCCAGGTTAGAATCTAACTCCACAAATGCCCCGTATTCAGTAAAGCCGCGGATCTTCCCACTGACTTTAGTACCTACAGGATATATTTTTTCTGCTTCCAGCCAGGGATTCATTTCCAGCTGTTTTAAACTTAAAGATATCCGGCGCGAATCTTTTTCCACGCTTAATATCTGAGTTTCCACCATATCTCCGACGGCAAACATTTCTCCGGGATTATTCACGCGCTTAGTCCAGGAGATCTCGGAAACATGGATCAGGCCTTCGATGCCTTTTTCCAGTTCCACAAAAACTCCGTAAGGTAAAATATTGACTACTTTGCCTTTAACTTTTGAACCGATGGTGAACTTGCCTTCGATATCCTGCCAGGGATCCGGCAGTCTTTGCTTTAATCCTAAGGAAACTTTACCCGAAGCTTGATCCAGGTTTAAAATCATCACTTCGATTTTGTCGCCGATGGCAACAATTTCTGAAGGATGGCTGATCTTTGACCAGGACATATCGGTGATATGCAACAGCCCGTCAACTCCGCCAAGATCAATAAACGCACCAAAGTCAGTGATCGCTTTGACTAATCCGGGATAAATATTGCCGATCTTTAATTCTCCCCAGATCTTACCTTTAGCAACGTCTCGCTCGGCTTGCACTGCTTCGCGGCGGCTGACAATAATGCTGCGGCGTAAATTATTCACTTTCACAATCTTGAATTTGAATATTTTATACAAGATATCCTTATCCGCGATATTGCGGAAAGATGAAAGTGAACTGGGCAAGAACCCTTCGATCCCCATAATATCGACGAGGAATCCGCCTTTAACTTTCTTGACCGGCTTGCCTTCAACCAGAGTGCCGTCATTAGAGTATTTAACGATTTTATCCCAGCCAGCCATACATAAGGCTTTTTCGCGCGATAATGTCATTACGCCTGCGTCATTTTCCATCGTCTCCAGCAGGAATTCCAGCTCTTTACCTACTTCTAAATCCGCGGTGCTGAATTCAGTGATCGGCACAATACCTTCGGATTTAAAACCCACATCCACCAAAACTTCTTTGGTTTTGATTTCTACGATTTTGCCCGTGACCACCTGGCCTTCTTTTAAAACTTTGATACTTTGGTTATACAATAATTCTAATTCTGCCCTGGTTTCTGTTGACATTTTAAGTTACTTCCTTTCTTATGATTGTTTTTATTAAATATGTAGGGGAGGTTTAAACCTCCCCTACGTTGTGGATAACTTAATTGATAAGCAAAATAGCCGAAATCATCTGCCGAACTTCATGATTTGGCTCCCCCTTTCCCCGTAAATTTATAGCTAGTATAAACATCTTGATTTATACCCCATCCTTTAAAATTTCTTTGGCTAAAACTAAAAGCTTCTTTGCCTGCGCTAAGCTTTTTGCTTCCGCGTAAGTCCGCATAATTGGCTCGGTGCCTGAACCACGGAACATTAACCAGCTCTGGTCTTCGCAAATAAGCTTTATACCGTCGTAATCCTTAATCTCCACCACTTTTTTACCCAATAGTTCTTTGGGTAAATTTTCTTTTTTCGGCTCCACACGTTTAGCTAAATGAAAATCCTGCCTGACATAATAAAATTTACCAAACTGCTTTTCAGTTTCGTTTAAGATCTTTAAGATGTTTTTATTGCGATAAACCATCATTTCGATCAATAAAAGCCCGGCCATCGTTCCATCGCGCTCCGGAATATAACCCTTAACGCCCATACCGCCGGCTTCTTCGCCTCCGGCAACAATATCTTCAGTTTCCATAAGATTAGAAATATATTTAAAACCTACGGGAGTTTCATAAAGCTTGATCCCCAGGAATTTAGCGATATTATCCATCATGGTTGTGCCGCAGATAGTTTTAACTAAACCGCCGCTCCAGCCACGATCCTGATTTAAATGCAAGGCTAATAAACCCAGGATTTTTTGAGGATGAATAAATACTCCGCCGGGAGCAACCGCAGCGATCCTGTCCGCATCGCCGTCTAAAGCAATACCCAGGTCAAATTTTTCTTTTTTTACGCGGGCTTTTAATTCCTCTAAGTTTTCCTCAACCGGCTCTGGCCTGCCTCCATCAAAAGAAGGATTAATTGTGTTACGCATAAATTCCAGCTTTATATTTGTGCCCTTAAGCACTTGGGCGATAAAACTATCGCCTGAGCCATACATCGAATCCACTAAAACTCTAAATTTTTTATTTTTGATTTTCTTAAGGTCAATATAATTACGGATAAACTTTATATAATCCTTAATAATATCTACGGGTTTTATCGGGCTGACTAAAGCTGTATCCTTAACCGGCGTCTTTCCCAGCAGTTTCTCAACTTCGCCTGTTACTTCCTGGCTGGCTCCTCCACCGGCAGCATTCTTGATTTTAAAACCATTATATTCTGCCGGGTTATGCGAGGCGGTGATCATAATCCCCAGATCCAGCTTACGGGTTTTCACCACAAAACTTAATGCCGGGGTAGGCGTGGGCCGGTCAGAAAGGACAACCTCCATGCCGTTATTCTGTAAAACTATTGCCGCGGCTTCGGCAAATTTTGCGGACATAAAACGCGTGTCATAACCAACTGCTACTTTTTTACCCGTGCCTAAATAATCCGCGACTGCCTGAGTCAGGATCCTGACATTTTCCAATGTATAGGTATCCGCGATAATTGCTCTCCAGCCATCTGTGCCAAATTTAATTTGTGAAACTGTGTTGCTCATTTTTCATTTCTCCTGTTTGTATTCTAGTAGGGGAGGTTTAAACCTCCCCTACGTTGTGGATAACTTATTTATCTTAAACTATCTATCGCCTGCTTAGTATTTTTAGCGGAAAATATATACGAACCTGCCGCCAAAATATTCGCGCCGGCTAACTTTACTTGTTTTGCCGTGATATTATTTATCCCACCATCAACCGCAATATCTTTTTTAAAAATTAGCCGCAACTGCTTTATTTTACTTAGCGCGCTGGGAATAAATGCCTGCCCGCCGAAACCCGGGTTCACAGACATCACCAAAACAAAATCAACCAGGGGTAATGCTTTTTTAATTTTAGCTAATGGCGTTTGCGGATTTAAAGAAATCCCCAGCTTAACACCATGCCTTTTTAAACCCTTACCAATATCTGCCAGCTGCTTTAAGCTAACTGTTTCAATATGCACGGTGATCATATTACTTCCGGCATTTACAAAAGCGCCCACGTATTTCTGCGGGTTTTCAATCATCAAATGCACATCTAAAGGAAGCTTGGTTGACTTACGGATAAACTTTACCACCACCGGACCAATCGTAATATTCGGCACGAAGTGCCCGTCCATCACATCAACGTGAATTAAATCCGCCCCTGCGCGTTCGACTTTTTTTAGTTCAGACGCTAAACAGCTAAAATCTGCGGATAATATCGATGGCGCAATTTTTATTTTCATATTTTCCTTCTCATTGTAGACAGTGTACGCAAACCATTACAACACAATTACTTACAAAACAAATACTTCTTCCCCCTCTTACCCGTATTTCTTTCATAACTAGCTTACTATCAGACACTTACATACACTGTCTACTTGTAGA